>JAGXOR010000038.1 GCA_023659785.1 Methanomicrobia archaeon LH_S13 | reverse complement strand
TGCATACACTTAAAACCACATAAGAGCATGAAAACTGGAACTGTTGAAAAGGCATGTCACTTAAGTAGTATCAAAAATAGTCTTAAAAGTTAAAACAGTTATCAGTTATCATTATTTATTAGAAGAAAAATGGGGAAAAGCAAAGATTGGCAGGACAGAATGAGATTAAAGTTAGATTTCAATAATATGATGGAATTCCGTGTAGGACGTGAAAAAGGAATCTCGATTAAAGCGATAGAGAATATGGAGGATACAGCCAGGGCAATTGATAAAAAATTAAAAGAAGATAGAGCAGGAGGGCGATTGCAATTCATGAATCTTCCTGACCATGAAGAAGTGGTGAACGAGATTATATCGTTAGCAAATGAAAAAGCTTTCACCTATGAAAATTTCTTAGTTATCGGAATTGGTGGATCCACTTGGGGCAGTATTGCTTTACATACTGCATTGTCTCATCCTTATTACAATCTATTACCAAAAGAAAAAAGGGGAGGGAGGCCGAGATTTTTTGTGATAGACAATTGTGATCCTGATGAAACAGCGGGACTTATTGATATTCTTGACCCTGAAAAAACATTAATTAATGTCGTTAGCAAATCAGGTGCAACCCCAGAACCGATGGCTAATTTTATGAAGTATTATGATATAATGAAAAATTCTATTGGAGAAGATTATGCTGAGCACTTTATTATCACCACAGATGAAGGAGATGGAGTACTCAGGAAAGTAGCAAAAGAAGAGGGTATTCGCTGTTTAGATATACCAAAGAGTGTTAGTGGAAGATTTTCTGTTTTTTCGCCAGTTGGTTTGTTTCCAGCAGCAGTATTGAGAATAGACATCAAAGAACTACTCGCTGGAGCACGGTATATGGATGAAATTTGCAATCAGTCAGATGTTTGGCAAAATCCCGCTTATATGTTTGCAGTTCTGGAATACCTCTCAATAACTGAAAAGAAGTATAATATCTCTGTATTAATGCCGTATTCTCGTAAACTCCGTCACATCATCAATTGGTACATACAACTGTGGGCTGAAAGTCTTGGAAAGAGAAAATCCAGAAATAATGAAACAATCAATGTTGGAAGCACACCCTTGAAAGCTGTTGGTGCTGCAGACCAGCACTCTTTGCTTCAATTATTCAATGAAGGTCCTTTTGATAAAATTATTACCTTTATTAAAATCGAGCATTATGAGAATGAAGTAGAGATACCGGGTCTTTTTTCTGGATATAATGAATTGGAGTATTTTAGCGGGCATTCTTTGGAAGAACTAATGAAAACAGAGCAAGTTGCAACCCAATTAGCATTAACCAATTACAACAGACCGAATAAAACGATAATCTTACCGGAGTTAAATGCTTTTACTATGGGAGAATTAATGTATTTCTATGAGATAGTGACAACTGTTACGGGAGAACTGTTCAATGTGAACGCTTTCGATCAGCCGGGTGTAGAAGAAGGTAAAATATTTACCTATACATTAATGGGTAGGAAAGGCTTTGAGAGTAGAAAAAAGAAGATAATAGATAAGTTGATTGAAGAAAAATCATTTATTTTATAAAGTTAAAATAGAAAATTTAAGATAAGATATATATAAAAGATCACCCATAAAAATGTCCAATAATATGAAAATAATAAGTCGAAAGATAGCACATTTTATTTTGACAAATGGCTTGTTGTATTTTGGATTTAGATATTAGGAATTGTTTAGAATTTGGTGCTTAGGATTTAGAATTTTTTTCGGTAAGGCGGAAATGACTTTTGTCCGATTTTCTTCGATTGCAACAATTGATGTTATACCTGATTTCGTATTTCTTATTGAATTCAAACTTGACGGACTTACCATTGAAATAAATAACCGCAATTTTATGGAGTATATCCCGCCTCAGCACTTCTATGTTCCTCAGCGTTTTCGCTATCGTAGTTGCAGGCTTCTTAGAATTGCTAAAAACCACTCTATATTCCTTATTGTACATATCAAGGAGTTCCTACGTAGTATATGAACCAGAAAGTCGTTCCAGGAGCAGACGAAGCTTATCTTCCTTCGATAACCGCACTCTTTTCTTCTCCACGACTATGCGAACAGGAATACCACCGGAAAACGAGCAGACGCACTCTGTAATTCGCACTGGCTTTTTCTCTGCATCCCGCTTGAGCTTTGCCACTTTGCCGCGGGCTGTTTTCGGCTCGTACTTTGATGAGCTTTTCGCAGCTCTTCGTCCAGGCCGTATGCGTTCTTGAATCCCAGTATGAGCTTGACGATGTACGAAAGGCTGATTTGCAGCGGTGTATAGACGCAGTTGCTCCTCTTTTCCACTTTCATGTCCTCCAGAAGGTTCACAAATCCCAATCCGTAGAGGACGTAGAGCATGAGATTGAATCCAGCCCATTTGGTGGCGGTGCGGCGTATTTTTTTATTGATGCGCGTGAACCCATCAACTTCATATACGACTTATTTGAGGAAAGGAAGTCAAGCGCTTCTTCTATCTTCAAGAAAACCCAGATTGTCCTTATTCCCTGTTTGCTGAGCCGGTTTAGGAAAATCCACAGCTCCAGCATGTATCGCAGGCACCCCCAGTCGTAGGAATCGTAGTCAAAAGCACTCGATTGCCCCTTTATGTTGAGTAGCTTGTTAACTCCCTCTTTGAACTCATCTTCTACCATACTATAGATATATGAAAATTATACACCTCTTCTGGTAGCCCCTCGAAATAGTGCGTTTTATTAATTTTCAATTTACCGTCTTCGCTCATGCTTTGTCTTCCTCCTTTTTAACTTTTGCACTTTTCATTTTTCTTTAAAACACAAAATCCGCGTAATAAAGTCCCACCTCTTTAATCTGAAGCCTTAGACCAAACAGCGATGACACATTAGCTTTTTTATCCTCTGCTCTTAGGTACACATCCCTATTCACATACAATTCCTTTCTCGGAATAAACAAGAATGTATAACCCTTCTCCCTAAACAATCTATTATTCTCTCTAAACATATTCCTGATGAATTTAGTAGTGGCTCTTGATTCTCCACTTGTAAGTAGCAAAATCTCAAGCCCATAGATAGCCATCCTCTTTGGAAGCTCCTGACCCCTTCTTATTTCTCTTAAGAACTCAATAATGCTCATCTTTGCGAACCCCTCCTCCGGGGGCTCTTCTTCTTTTAAAAGAACATTATATCCTTGAGTAAGATTCACTAAGCACCACCTCCAAAAGATTCCAGAGTCGATATTTTCATTTCTATATGTTTCTCCAGCATCTCATGCACCTTCTTACAATCTTCATCCTTAATTTTCTCGCAATATATCCTTAGCGTTCTGGATAACGTTTCATCCTTCCATTTACCAATTAAATTCATAATCGGTTTCCCTCTTCTATACAAATAGAGCAAGTAATGTATTTTGTCTATATACAATAAATCACCATTATTTTCAACCTTTTCATTAATAAATAAATATCTTTTGACAGCACCTTCAACTTTATATTGGTTCTTTTTTCCTTTTTCTATCAGTTTTTCCCTTTCTAAGAGGGATATGTCAAAAGTTCTGCTTCT
Source organism: Methanomicrobia archaeon LH_S13 (assembly GCA_023659785.1). GTDB lineage: Archaea > Halobacteriota > Syntropharchaeia > Alkanophagales > Methanospirareceae > JAGXOR01. Next base: position 6,701 of record JAGXOR010000038.1, on the reverse strand, counting down.
GAGTATTTTGTTGAGTGAGTCATATTCGACATAACTCTCGCCAAGCAAGTACCCTGTATATATTTTTGAAATATCGTCCAAGCCAGAAGGTAATTCAGATTCTTTTATCTCTCCAATAATTTGGTCCACCATCGCATCCATTAAAAATGTTGCATCCCTTGGCTCTAAATAGCCATCTTTGAAAAGGACCTTTGGATAGTGTTTTGAATACAACTCAAGACCTTTACCCATGGCAATGATTTTTACATCTCCCTCTCCCAGATGAGGGCGGGTTTTCAAAAGACGCTCTATCATCTTTTTTGTCTCACCGTAAATCTGAATCTTCAAACTGTTCCATGAGACTTCAGATGACACCTCAATTCGCTTGCGACAGACGATAATGGTGTCATATGAGATGGATTTCTTGCTGAGGATGTGAGCAGAAGTTTGCATCTCCGAGTGAATTGGATACACAGCATCTATGTAAAAACCTGCATTCAGTATTGGATTCAACATTGATGCCCAAGCTTCAGTCTCTTTGTGATGGAATGTGAAAGCCATTAGTCCGTCATCTTTTAAAACACGGTTGGACTCGGCGAATACCCTCTGAATACCCTTTAAGAAAAAATCTTCATTTTTATTTTGAATCTCGTTTTTAATGATTTCTCTCTTATTTCTGGTAGTTTCTGCTCTGAACCAGGGATATTTGTCTTTCAATGCTAAACGAAGCCATACATAAAAGAAATCTGCCAATTCTGAATACATCACATTGTCGTAGTAGGGGGGATCAGTAATGATTGCATCAATCTTTTGATTTATGAAAGAAAGGTCTTCGGAGGTCTGGGATTTTAAAATTACATCATCGTTTACATCAATACAATCCTCTATTTTTATTTTTATACTCTTGCCATTCTCTATTACTATTTCGTATGGCGAGAAATTATATTTTTTCCCTCTAATCATTTTATCATAATATGCAGAAAATGTCCGAGCACCCAATTTAGCGCCCCATACATTATGCTCAGCAGGTGCCACAGGTGGCCAGTATGCGTGCAAAGAAAATAATCCCGTGGTATGCATCTTCTTAAGGTCATATTTTGAAAACATATTTTGATATTGTGCGATATCAGAAAACACTGACACCATAAACTCCCTCAAATTCTCATCCTCAATCTTCAAAATCTCTTTTAAAAGCATGCTCAGACACAGCAACTGCCTCTCATTGAACATCTCGTAAAAATATTTGTACCCAAAATTCTTCATCTGTTTTGTATTATACCCATCAGGTATCTCCTGTTCAGGAATATACTTCCCAATCAACTCATTCCACTGCTCTTCAAGTTCTTTCTTCGCCTTTTCAAACAATCCTATATCGTATTCATCCGCCTTCTTATATCCTCTGCCGTGAACTGGGCAGTAGTATTCAATAGCATACATCTCCCGTTCTGGAATCTCGCCGCTCTTTCGCACAGAGTCTAAGACATTGTATCTCTGACCGCAGTACGGGCAATGATATTTCCCTTTTGACACGTATCCCTCCGTAGGAATAAACGCAAAACCACATTCTGGACATTCTACTTCAACATCGTCCTTGTCCGTCGCAAAAATGTGCATGCACTTTGGACAAAAGACAGTATGTCTCGTCTCTTCTTTCTTATTCTTCTTCGTAGCAATCTTGAAACTTGGAAACAGATGAACATCTTTTTTGCAATTAGGATTCAAACATTTTACCTTGTTTACCCAGAAAATATACATCACATCTGCCAGTTCATTATTTCCCTCATCCCACTCGTATGTTCTGCTATTCTCTTTCTCACATACAGGGCAGTGAGTCTTGTAGTATGATTTAATCTTCCCCCCTACATTCTCCTCTAACTTCGTAAACTCCTTTTCAAAAGCATTTAAATCCAATGGTTCAACCTCCTTCTTTGTAACAAACCAGGCAACGGGATTGATGTCTATTCCGATGGGTTTCAGACCCAGCCTTAAAACCTCAACTATTGTTGTGCCACCACCCATAAATGGATCCAATACAATTTTCCCATCAAAGTCGTTTTTTGAATAGAATTTCTCCCAGAGGATATCCTCCATTTTTTCTCGGGCAAGAGCATCCATTTCTGCTTCTATCTCGGAATTTAATCCGATTCCAAAGCGTTTTCTTGCCTCAATTTCCAATTCATCCCATTCAATGAACGATGTGAGAAGGATCATACGAAAGACACTGCCAAGCCTACGAGCCCACCATTTGTGTATTTGATATATTGGCTTCTTGGCGTTTCCCTCCTTCCTTGCTATCTCGTTCAACTTTTCAATCGGAAAATCCTTTTCAATATATTTCATTTTTCTATCTCAATCAGCGGCACAAAATTCTCCATAAACGATATACCACCGTGATATATCTGCTTCTTACTGCCCGGCACAGGCCAAATGTATCTCCCATTCACAATAACATTATCCCCCACCTTCTTCAATCGGTCGGTTTTTTCGAGAATTTCTTCTATCTTCTCTTCCATATCTCCAAATATCTTGCTTTCCTCTTTAAATCTCGCAGAACCAAAAACTTCCTGAAAAATCTCCTTCTCTGATTCTGGTATTGACCAGTTACTCCCAGGATGTTTTGTGCAATACCCATGATCCGATGTAATAACTATTTGATTGTGGTTTGTGTTCTCGATCTGCTTTAAGATGATATTAGATGCTTTTAGGTATATCATCTCAAGGGAATCACCTATTTTTGGCGTGACATTATCAAAATCCGCATCAGGGAATATTGAGTAAATTAGAACTTTGTCAGAGTAAGGCACTGGATAGTTTGTTTTATCGTCTTCAATATAAACGGACTTACCCCGCCATTCACCAGAAGTTCTCAACGCTGATGGTGCGCTTATGTTTAAAATGTCCTTTGAGAACGCAATAGTATCCGAGGGTAGATTAGATATTTCGTAGGTGTATTTCTTTATATTGTATCCGTTTTCTTCAAGTTTTCTTAAAAGAAGGTTTGCTTCTCTTATGCTCAATCCGTCAGCAACTATCAGGCAATACTCGCTTCTTACCAGCATATCCCTCAATTTCTCCCTTTTTCCCAGTGATTCTTTCGCTATCAAATCGTAAATCTCGAAATAAGCATCTTTAAAGAATCTCTCAAAACTACCTGTCTCTTTCTCTCCCTGGTTGTAATAAGTGGATACGCTTTTATCATATACCCATACATCTTCTACTAAATATTCCCAAATCCGATCCAATGGATTATCTTCACAAATTAAATCTTCAACGAACTCATTAGAAAGCTCAATCATCTCTTTTCCTCACCTTTGATTCCAGTTTCATAGTTCGTAACTTATCCTCATGTTCTTCTAAGATATTATCCACGATGCCCTTGACATCTTTCCCTTTTAATCTGCCTTTCATTGTTACTGAGACCTCGTCTACATCAACTGATTCATCCAGAGTGCTTCCAAGTAACCCTTGTAAACTCCACGGAGAACTCTCCTCAATTTTAAATGTTTCGTATTCGATTTCTCCTCCCTCCAGCGGTGTTGTTTCAACTTCATCTTCCCTTAGTGCTTCTTTTTCCTCCTCAGCCTCAGGGACTGTCTCTTCCCCTGGGACTCGCATTCTTATACTCTCACGCTTTCCAACCTCAACTCCCCCTGTCTCCGCTGGAATCTCTTCAGGTTTCATAACGACATAATCATCCCTTAAAAACGCTAAAATCCTTCCTTTTCTGATTACATCACTACCTGAAACGATAACTATTTTAGCATCATTTATCAGGGCATTCAGTGTTTTTCTGAAGATGTCTTCGTCTATTACCACCGAAAAACTCCTCGTTCTATAAAACTGATTTCTTATCTCCCCAACGCTTAATGATTCTCCTTCCTCCCTCTTGTCAACGAGAAATAATATCTTCTCTTTGAAAGAGCTAATGTCAAATTCCTCTTCCAACTTCTTCTGAATCTTGCCACTGTCAAAATCAACATTTACAGGCATAAAATCGTTTGAATTCTGCCATCTAATCATTTTACCGTATTTCTCTTTTAGCTTCTTTTTTATTTCACTCATGTTTTGATTGCGTTGTTGCTCCAATGCCTGTTTGTAGTTCTCAAATTGGTGTTTCATCTCATCTATTGCCAGAATCCTCGCTACATTCATATTAATACCATTTGACATCAGCACATCCTTACAATTAGGATTAATGAAGATGATTCTATTTTGAAACATCTGTCCCTCGAACATCTTCTTTAGGTTATCCTTCCCCATTTCCTTCAAAGAAAATATTATCTTCGTTTGGTTTTTAGTATCCACACCGTCTGTATCGTAACAATAAACCGGTATTTTTTCTATTTTAATTTCATCTTTTATTATCTCTGCTATTTTCTCAGCAACATTTGGCTTATCTTTCAGCATTCTTGCTTCGTTTTCAATAAGCACAAGAACGTTTACTTCGGGTCGTATGAAATATTTCCCTTCGGCAAGCCAAAGGTGAGGTGCGCTATTTGATAGTTCCGTAAGACTCGCTTCTATTTCATTTACATTTACCGCTGGCGCTAAAACACCAAACAGAATATCTTCTTTGCTTGCCCCTCGTGTATGACCGAAACCTATTGATTTTATAAATACCGTTGTCAGGAGGGAAGTAGCGTGTTTAACATTTATAGATTCCATTTGGCGAATATCCTCGACTGCTTTTTCGGATAGCTCACTTTCTAACTTTGATAACTCGTCATACGCAGTAGGATTAATATCTGAAAGAAGAATCAAGTCTTTTTTATCATAAAAATCTCTCACGACAGTAGATAACAGATAAAGAATGCCCCTTGTTCTCTGATAGGTAGTAGATGCTCCATATTTCTCAAACAGTGTTTCCATGAGTTGTGGATGAAATGGATAGGAATTAAACAGCCTATTTTTTAAATCCTCAATTCTTTTCCGTGTTTCAACACTCTGATCTTTGAATAGTCCGGATTGTTTATATGCCGATATATACTTACCAATAATTTCCTGAATTGCATTTTCATTTCTTTCTTTGTCTTCAAGACGGAATAGCCGGTATAATACTACTCTGTCTCTGTCCTCAATCCCGTATAGATTACACCAATATGAATTTTGGCGGTTAATTCTACCTTTTATTTCTTCTACCTTTTCTAATAATGAGATAAAAACTATTAAATTTGAATCACTATCAGCCGCGATTTCTAAAAGGTTCTGCAAAAAATTCAAATTCTTGTCTTCCAACTTTTTATTATCCAAACTATCGAACCATGATTCTATTTCGTCTAAAAAAATCACCACGGTTTTATCTCCTATGGCTTCTTTTATGTGTTTATGCGTAGGAAATCGCTTGACTTTTGCCAATACGTCTTTCCTCTCCAAATCTTCGAAAATAGGTTCCCATAAGTAGTCCGGATCCATACTTAAAGCTTGGATAAGAACGGATTTTACGTTAGTAGGTATGTTGAAAGAGTATTTATGAAAATTTAACCAATTTACGCCTATTTCTGGGAAGCTTAATGCATGGAATAGAGCTAAAATGTGGTGTGATTTACCAGAACCAAAACCTCCTGAGAAAATATACACTCCTTTAGAGCCTTTCTTATTATTCACCTTGTCTGCGAGCTCATCAAAAACCTCTTTCAATGACCTGGTTAGGAAGGTAACGTCCAAAAATTTTTTAGAATTCCCCTCGATTCCCTCTTTTAATAAGGCTTTGTACACATCAACTCTTCCTTCAATGCCTTCCGTTAGCACTTCTTCCCGTGGTCGTACTAAATCGCCAATTATAGCCATATTAATCACCCCTTAGACTATCCCTCTTTCTTTCATGCTTATATATCTACCATCTCCAATAATAATATGATCCTGAAGAGGAATTCCTATTACTTCCCCTGCTTCTGCTAATTTTTTTGTTATTTTAATATCATCCTCACTTGGCTCAGGATCTCCACTTGGATGATTATGGACGATTATCATCGCACTTGAATTTTCCCTCACTGCCATATACAAAATTTCTTTTGGCTTAAAAACATTAACATCAATACCTCCAACTGAAACTAACTTACGTTTAATTAAATAATTTTTAGTGCCTAGAAAAACAGCGAAAAGTTTCTCCTGTTTTTCAAACTGAAGTTCTGGCATTAACATATTTACTACATCTTGAGTGGATCTCACTTGATTTTTTTCTGGCTTGTACTCAAAAATTCTTTTAGCTAATTCCAAACAAGCCTTTAACTGGACTGCTTTTACAAATCCCAATCCCTTTATTTTGCTTAACTCGTTTACATCTGTTGTAAATAACTCCCTAAGATTACCCCCGTACATCTTTAATAACTTGTTCCCTACATCCACCGCAGTCTCACCTTGAGAACCCGTTCTGAGAATAATCGCAAGCAGTTCTGCATTGCTTAACGCTTCAGCACCATACTTGGTCAGTCTTTCTCTTGGTCTCTCTCCCTGAGGCATGTCCATTATCTTTATTTTATTTTCATTTTGCATTGTAACTTCATCTCCATGTCTTCACGTTAGATATAAATCATACATTTTGCAATACAATATTTATGATGCCTCTTGACCTTTTTTTCTAAAATCTAAAGAACCTATTTCGAAATAACCCGTTGCGATATCAAATTTCTTTGATAGTTTCCATTTATCCTTATATTTTATTGTTGTACCCACATTCCGCACTTTAATATTTTAAAACCATTATTTTCTGATTTTTGGAAAGC
>JAGXOR010000037.1 GCA_023659785.1 Methanomicrobia archaeon LH_S13 | reverse complement strand
CTAATACTATCAAATAATAGAAAAATGGACAAAAAGTTCATATTTTGTCACCATATCTCGGTCTCGGTCTCGGTCTCAGTCTCAAACTGAAGCGATTGGAGTTGTTAGTTAACCTATATTTCCGTGCCGTATTCAGTCCAGTACTCCACCACATATATTTTTGACTCCGCATCTTCCATCCTCTCTCGCACCGCATGAGGTGCAAAAGCAGTGTAAACGATAGAGTGCCATGCCCCTATCCGCTGACATGCCAGAGTAACTATTGCGGTCTCGGGAATCATCGGCATCCAGATAGTTACAGGACTACCTGCCGATCAAGACAGTTGTAGGATAAATTCGTCTTGCTGCTTACGATACGAACCAGTTGAAATAAGGTGGCTCCATCTACCAACATTCACTCCCTTTTTGTCGTTCAGCCACTCATTTCTCTCTCTTTACTGTTATCGGGATACCACCGAGCTTGAATTCCTCCATAGCTATCTCTATTGGGTCTATTTCTTTTGTTCCTATAAGCACGGGAGCACCGGCTGCTATCTGCAGTGCTCTTGCTCCTATGATACGTGCTTTTTCGTATTTCGTGTATTTATCTCTTTCTTTTTCCAAAAAAACCAACCTTTAACCCTCGAAGTATTTATATGAGGAAATGGGGTTGCTGAGATTTGAACTCAGGTCTCGGCGTCCCGAACGCCGAAGGATAGTCCAAGCTACCCTACAACCCCCTTCTCTTATTTGCTCATTCATACGGCGCTATCTCGTCTATCAGTTCTACATGCGTTAGAAGCATTCTTCGGCAGCAATATCTCTTTATTCCCAAGTCGTCCAGCACTTTCCCCGGGTCCTCGTTCTTTATCCTCTCCCTATACTCCTCCCAAACATCTGATATTACTCTTCCGCATGTAAAACACCTGACTGGGATCATTTTACCGATAAGACTTTTGCCTATGCGCTCTTGCACCCTTTGCGCCGAACTTCTTTGGCTCTCTCTTCCTCATGTCGCTAACTAACAAACTTCTATCATAACTTAGAAAAGCCTCTTTTAGTTCTTCATTCCCTATCCAATCCACTAATCCACGAGCAATAGCGGAGCGAGCTGCTTCTGCCTGCCCCATAAATCCTCCACCTTTCACATTTACATCCACCACGGTACTCTCAATACCCGCGGCAACATCAGGAAGCTGAGAAGCGATAAACAAAGGCTCCGATATTTTTGCTCTTACCACTTCCGGTTCTGTTATTTCCAAAGGCTTCTTGTTTATCCTCACAAGACCTTTACCCTTACCATCTTTCTTTTGTATGGTTACTCGTGCGACTGCCGCCTTTCTTTTTCCCACTTCGTTCACTATTTTCTTTCCTTTTACTTTGGTACCCATCCTAACTTTTCACTCACCTCTCCTAAGGTTACATATTTAGCAAGTGATAACCTTTCTGCGCTTGCAGTTTCCACTTTCTTCCTCTTTACCTTTTCGTATTCTTCGGGTATGCCGAGATAAACGCGTAATCTTGAGAGAGCTTCTCTACCTTTTACACGCTTGTAAGGCAACATCCCCCTTATTGTACGCCTCACTATTCTATCAGGCATTTTAGGGAAGAAAGGTCCTTGCTCTTTCGACCCGCGGTTCTTTCTCGTTTTGTATTCCCTGAATACTGCCTCTTTGGAGCCACTTATTACCACATGCTCCGCGTTGATAATCGCTATTTTTTTCTCTTTCTCTTTTAGCAACTGCTTCACAACTTCACTCGCTAATCTTCCCAAAATGAGACCTTCCCCATCTATTATTTCCATTTCCTCATCCATCACACCTAATTCCTCTCTTCTTCGATAAATCTTTTTTCTAAAAAGTTTTATTAAGCGATTATCTTCACACCAGAGCCTTTTGGGTTGTTTTCTACCAACTCCTCGATGCTCATACACTTTCCCTTTTTCTCTCCCTTCTCATCCCCGTACTTGCTGATTTCCTCAAACGCCTTTTTACTAAAATCCAACGCTGCAACGGTGACCTGCTTCTCAATTTCCCCTGCACTCAGCACCTTCCCCGGGACCAATATCATATCATTCACATCAGAATATCTATTTATCTTGCTTAAGTTTACCGCGGCATAGTGCCTGCGTGGCTTCTCTAATCGTTTCGCCATATCTCTCCATATAGGTGCGCTGTTCTCTCTCGCAATTCTCTTTAAATCTCTTATTAGCCTATTAATCCTCGGATCCGTCTTTCTTTTTCTTCGCATTTTTTCGCTTTCGCCCTTCGCCATTGAAAGTTTAAGATACCTTTTTATAAAGGTTGGCGAATGAAAATCAATTCTTCTTTACAACGAAAGAGAGAGCAACTCATTCCTCCATCTCCCTCAAAAAGACCTTATACTTCCCCAATTTACCACCATAATTCCCTGCTGATATTTTCACCAATCCTTCGACATCCCTCACGCTATCCATCGCCGCCGTCATCGCTTCTTTTACCGAGTCAAGCGAGACGCCGTTTATAACGATTTCCGGGATAGAGTTTACACCTTCCGGGACTTTCGACTCGCTTATTTTCTGCTTTAACGTGGGGCAATAAGGGTGATTAGTCGTAGGACCAATCTCAGGATATTTTGTTTCCGGTTTAGAGCCTGCAGAGCAAATGCCAAAGGGAGCGATAGCACCTTCTATTTTGTTTAACGCCGTGAGTGCCTTTTCACCCGTTTCTAATGCCGTCTCCAAGCTTTCGCAAAAGAACCATAAGTTTCCACCCATCACGCCTTTTTTATAGCCTAAGTAACGTTCTACCCTAAATTCCCCCATCATTATCGGCACTACTATTGCTTCCCTTCCAAATCTTTGCTCAATTGTCTCGTATCCATCGCCGCAGTGCCCTATTCTATCCATGGTATCAATTTTCTCTTTTGAATCAAGCAGCGCATTGAAGACCGATGTCGTGGGCACTACCAGTATCCCCTGTCGCATTCGTTTCGATATTTCATATTCCAGCTTTTTAACCGCATTTCCCTCCTTATCATAATTCACCCATAGTTGAACCAGTGCTCCTTTTCTGCTGTCTGGCGTTTCGTGCTCGTTCAACCACTTCTCTATCCCACCCTCTGATTCACCAAAGACCGTAGAAGGCAACGCAGTGGCACTGTAAGCTGCTCGCTTCAATCTCTTCTCATCTCTCGCTGTTATGCACATTCTTGCAAATAACCCATCAAATGCCTCGCAATAGGTGTTCTCGATTTCCATAAACCTTTCTTTAAAAAGAGTTTTACTTGACCGCTTCTACTAACATTAACTCGCCTCCCTTATTAAGTTCAATTCCTATGTCAGTGAATCCAATTTCTGAAAGCACTTTTTCTAAACCTTCCCTTGTGAAATACTTGGGCGCATGCGCATGACTTTTTGTTTGAGCGAGACCGCCTACCCAGTCAATAATAAATATTTTCCCGTAGGCTTTCAACACACGTTTGGATTCCCTTAACGTTTCTTCAGGATTAGCCATTTCATGCAATGCCTTTAGCGATACAACGACATCAAAGGTTTTGTTTGTAAAATTCATTTTCTCCGCGGATTGCACCTCAAACTTGACTTTACCCTGGGGCGAGTTCTTTCGCACCTTTTCTATATTCTTCTCCACCGGGTCAATTCCTCTCACATCACACTCAATCTTTTCACTTATATAGATGCCCAATTTCCCCGTGCCGCACCCAACATCCAGTACTCTTGTCTTTACCCTTTCTTTTTTGATTTTAATCCTCTTACAGAGTTTTTCTACCAGTTCGGCTTCATTCTCTAATAAATCCATATAAACTTCTCCACGACTTCAACCCATCCCTCTGGTCCTTCACCCTTTGCTTTATAAAGGTTTGACAGTGAAATATCAAGCCATGCGCCCTTCTTGTTCTTTACTATGGCTGGTTGTTCCACCGCTTTCAGCATCGGAATATCATTCTTGCTGTCCCCAACACCTATTGTCTTCACTTCTTCGTATTCCTTCTCGAATAGCTCTGTAAGAATCTTCACCGCTTTACCTTTGTCCACGTTCTTACCGTGAATGCCGTAGTATCTTCCTCCGTGAGTGCTATTAAATCCCTTCTCTCTAATCTTCTCAAACAAAATAGTCTCCTTCTCTTTTTGCTCGTCGAAAATAAAACTCTCATTATATTGCTTATCCTTTGCAAGTTTCGCCTTATCTACACTTAAATTCGCATTGGCTGCAACCTCCTCGGCTGTCATATCGCCAAAGCCGGTTATTTTAAATCCCGTCTCTTCCCTGATTTCCTTCAATGCTCCCCTTAACTCCGCATAAGAAGCGCCGAGTTCAACCACGCAGTAATTATCCTTTTTTTTACACTCAAACCCAAATGAGAAGTAATTATCAGGAATGAAAATCGCACCTCCATTATCTACAATAAAAGGGTCCTCTATTCCCAGCTCTTTTCGGTAGTATTTGTTTTCTGCAAATGTCTTTGCCGTGCAAAACACGACCGGGATATTTCTAAGCTTCAAAGCTTCCAGAGTCGGAAGCGCAACATCATAAGAATAGTCATAAAGGTCAAGCAGGGTTCCGTCAAGGTCTGTGAAAAGAACTTGTTTCATATTTTATCCCTTCCCTTTTATTACTCCTCGTTTTCTACTTCACGCTCGATAGCTCCTTGTTCAAACTTTACAAATGTTTCGGATTGCCCTTCCAGCAATTTTGTAAATTTATTTGCGTCTATCCTACCAATGGGGGGCATCACGATGTTCTCTCCTGGCATTTCCCCTGTTTCCAAAAGCTCTTTTAGCTCATCAAGAACCTTTGACTTTACATAATCATTGCAGAGATCACTATGGTAAATCGTGCTGAGTGAGCTGAGCAACATGTTCTTTATATGCTTTTCTCCTTTCTCCTCGTGTATGTGTGGGTTTAACGTCTCTATCTGAAAAATCTCAATTCCGGAACTTGCTACATCCAAATCCAATATCTCTTTCGCCTTCTGCCCAAATACATCAAACAAATAAACGAAGTGATAGGGTTCAATTGAGAAGTCGGTCGAAAAGCTCATGATGTCTGCAAGCTTTGCCGTTAGCGCATGCTCGCCCGCATTTCCCGTTAGCACAACCCCAGTTTCAAATCTCGTGTTGGTTGAGAGCAAAAGATTGAGATATTTGTTTGTGCTCTCGCTTACCCTGCCCCATCTTTTGAAATAAAGTCTATCTTCCACCACCTTTGGCTTGTATCTCCAGTGAAGCCTTACCATGCTGTACGGCGAATTAGACATGCAGAATCCCGCTGCATAATCCAGCACATATTCACGCACAGAACCTGGAACATAATTGTCAGCATCGGCAAATCCTATGAAGTCTTTTCCAAGTGATTTCGCAAGCAGCATACCTGCAATCATGCCCTCGGATTTCCCATCCCTGACCAAATTATCCTTATCAAGAAGATAATCGTATCCAGCTTCATAGAATGCAAAGCCCAAATCCGGGTCTTTCTGATGTATGCCAAGAATTTCTTGCTGTGTCAGATCGTGGAGTTTTGTTATTATATCTTTTTCCATTTTGTATAGATCATGTTTATCCCTCTCGCTGTTTGACACCACGATTATAGAACAGTCAAAAGGAATCGATCTTAAAACGCCGTCCAGCAACTGTGTGCTCTCATCCTTTACGGGTATGACGATTGCAAGACGCCTTAGAACTTTTTTGAGTTCTTCGAAGGGGATGTCTTTTACTCGTGGATTTGTGAAGCCGCCGGAATCAAGTTTTAATACACGCTGCAGCTCGTTAATTTCCACCGAGCCGAATATTTCCGTACGCCGTGGTATTTCGATAAGCATTTTTTCCCCAACACCCCTGTATTATTTATTGTTTATATTTAGTTTATATATTACTTTGATATATTCAAACTAAGAAAAGAAAAATGCCACGTTCACACGGAGAGCGGAAGAGAACGAGGAAGAAGTTGAGTAAGGAAAAGAGAGAGCGGGGGCTATCACCAATAAGCAGAGCAATTCAAAGATTTGAAACCGGTGAAATGGTGCATATCTATATAAACCCAAGTATTCATAAGGGTATGCCACATCAAAGATTTCACGGCATGACTGGCAAGATAATAGGAGAGCAAGGAAGAGCATACATAGTGCAGATATCAGATGGGAAAAGGCAAAGGAAACAGGTGAAAGAGTTATTCATACGTGCTGAGCATCTGAGCCCACAAGTCGTAGCCAATAGCCAAATAGGGATTGCGAGTTAGAAATCAATTATATTCTTCCCCAGTGGCTATTCCCTATTCCCTATTCCCTATTGGCTGAGTGATGGGCCCGATGCGACTCGAACGCATGACCTCCGCCTCGTCAAGGCGACGTCATTCCAGCTAGACCACGGGCCCAGTATTGAGGTAACTCCCATATTTATAAGATAAACACGTGCTTATAAAAATATGCCCTAATTTTTATAAATCCACAAAATATTGAGTAATTACTATGCCATCAACAATAGTAGTAGGAGGATTCTTTGGTGATGAAGGAAAGGGTAAGATAATAGCATATCTTGCAAAGCACGACAAGCCAGGGGTAGTTGCGAGAGGAGGTGTAGGACCCAATGCGGGGCACACGGTTGTAGTTGACGGTAAGAAATACGCATTGAGGATGGTTCCTTCGGGATTTGTATATGAATCAGCAAAGCTTCTGGTCGGCGCTGGCGTATTGGTTGACCCCAGAGAGTTAAAACAAGAAGTATCTTCCTTTGGGATAAAGGGTAGAGTAGGTGTGGATTGGAGATGTGCGATAATAGAAGAGAAGCATATCGAAGAGGACGGGAAGGATGCCTATTTAAAGGGTAAGATAGGCTCCACAGGTTCGGGTTGCGGACCTGCAAATGCAGATCGAGCCTTAAGGAAGGCGAAGCAGGCGAAGGAAGAAAAAAAGCTGGAGGAGTTTCTTTGTGACGTGCCGCTGGAAATAAACGAGGCGTTGGAGCGTGGAAAGGGTGTGCTGATAGAAGGGACACAGGGATTTGGCATTTCTCTGCTCTATGGGACTTATCCGTTCGTTACGTCTAAAGACACGACTGCATCGCAGATGGCTGCTGACGTGGGCATAGGTCCTACGAGGGTAGATGAGGTCGTGGTTGTGTTCAAGTCATTTCCAACGAGAGTGGGCGAAGGTCCTTTTGAAACGCAAATGGAAGAAAAAAAAGCACAGGAGTTACATATCGAGGAATATGGCACGGTTACAGGTAGGAAAAGGCGAATAGGGGAGTGGGATGCGAAGATGGCAGCTTACTCTGCGATGCTAAACGGAGCGACAATGGTGGCATTGAGCGGAGTGGACAGGTTAGATGCCTCATGCAGAGGTGTAAGGAAATACGAAGAGCTGAGTAAAGAGATAAAGGATTTTGTAGCCAAAGTTGAGCATGACACACGAGTTCCCGTGAAATTGATTTCTACGGGACCTGACATAGCGGAGATAGTGGATTTACGAGCATGAGAGAGAAAGAAAGCCTATTTGAAAAAATAGACATAACGAAATATCCAGTAAAAAGATTGGTTGCAATACCTCTAATCATATTGCTCATCTCGCTCATTTATTTAGGAGCCGCGTTCACCTATCCAGAACTATTACATATCGACTATCATTCACCAGTCCGATTAGGAATGGACTTTAGAGGTGGGACGTGGGTAGAGATAGGCACTGACGAAACAAGAGGAGAACTAATCGAAAAATTCTCCGCTTATCCTCTTACCCTCGTAGCGGAAACAGGTATAGGGAATAAGAAGAGGATAGAAATCAATCTGAAAAGCGGAACACAAGAGTATGATCAGCTGATAGATCTGCTTAACGAAGAATATGGAGCCGGAACTTATAGAATAGAGAGTATAAGCCCGGTATTTGGTAAGCAATACCAAACTCAGACATTATGGGCACTGATAATCGCTTTTATTCTGATGGCAATCGTCGTGTTCGTGGTATTTGTAACTTTTGTCCCTTCTTTTGCCGTAGTCCTGTCCGCTTTTTCTGACATCGTCATCCCAGTAGTCTGTATGAACGTGATAGGAATGGAATTATCGCTTGGCACAGTTGCGGCATTGCTCATGCTCATTGGCTATTCCGTGGACTCGGATATTTTATTGACAAGAAATCTGCTTCATAAAAGAGGCGAATTAAATGATAAGCTGCGAGGAGCAATGAAAACAGGTATAATGATGACTTCCACTACTTTGTCTGCGGTATTTGCAATGTTCGTGGTTTCTTTTTATATTGGTATTCCCTTATTAAAGGATATATCAATCGTACTCTTGTTCGGGCTCGTCATGGATTTGATGAACACCTGGCTGCTAAACGCAGGGATATTGAGATGGTATGTAGAGCGCAAGGAAAGGAAGAGATATGTGAAAAGAGGCGTAGAAAAAGAAAAAGTGAAGAAAAGAGTAAGAGCATAAAAAGCACGAAGAAAAACTCAAAGATATTCCTATTATTGTTCAGAAGACAGCTTAGAAGCATTAATATTAATGAAAATGTAAAATGACAATAGAAGTAGACGTAACGATAAAACTGAAGCGAGGAGTTGCAGATCCCGAGGGAGAGAGCACGAAAAAAGCATTGAACCTGCTTGGTTTTAGAGATGTGCGCAGTGTAAAAACCGCGAAAACATTCAGGATAGAAGTAAAGGAGGAGCCAGAAAAAGGAAGTGACGAAGAGAAGGTGAAACAGGAAGTAGAAGAAATGTGTAGAAAACTTCTTGCCAACCCGGTAATACATGATTATTATATAAAGATGGTAAAAAATCCTAAATCCTGAGCTCTTGATGAAATGGTAGAGATAGAAATAGACCCGTGGGGTGTTGCTGATGTAAAAGATTATACGAGGCTATTTACAGATTTCGGCATTTCTCCTTTTAAGCAACTGCTGGATGGGATAGAGAAGCCGCATTTATACATGCGAAGAGGAATAATCGTCGGACATCGAGGTTATGAAGAAGTGCTGCGCGCGATGAACGAGCGGAGCAAATTCGCGGTGATGAGTGGTTTCATGCCTTCCGGAAGAATCCACTTAGGTGGTAAGATGGTAATGGATGAGATTATCTGGCATCAGCGCATGGGAGGCGATGCCTTTGCCTGCATAGCGGATATGGAATCGCATTCCGTTCGAGGAACTTCATGGAAGAAATGCAAGGAAATAGGACTCAATGAATACATATTGAGCCTTGTAGCGTTGGGCTTTGACGTCGAAAAGGGACATATATACTTTCAATCAGAGAATAAAAAGCTGAGTGACCTCGCTTTTGAACTCGGTAAAGAAGTTAATTTCAGCGAAATATCCGCGATATATGGATTCCCCGGCGATGTAAACATATCTCACATGATAAGTGTGGTGATGCAGAACGCGGATATACTGCAGCCACAACTTCTTGAATATGGCGGACCTAAACCTGCTGTCATCCCGGTTGGCGTTGACCAGGACCCGCACATAAGACTGACGAGAGATATAGCATCGAGAATGAGGATGTTCCGTGTAGAGAAGAGACTGGATAAGGACCAGAAGCCGTATATAAGCATAAGAGAGAAGAAAGCAGGTAGAAAAGCGTTGGATGAGATAGCAAGTAGAATAGGGGGTACCAAAAAAATGTATGCAATGCACATAGACGTGTTTGGCATCGAAGCAAGTGAGATTGATAGAAATATGCGGGAAATAGAGGAAATAGTGAGGGCAGTGGAGATGGAATATGGCGGATATGGCTTCTTTTTCCCCGCGGCTACTTACCACAGATTTATGCAGGGGTTAACAGGTGGGAAGATGTCCTCAAGCGTCCCAGAGAGCTATATTACGCTAACAGAACCGCCGGAAGAAACAGCGCGGAAAGTGAAACAGGCGAAGACAGGCGGAAGAGCAACGGCAGAAGAGCAGCGAAAAATCGGTGGGTCACCTGCCCAATGCACGGTTTATGAACTCATGATGTCTCATTTGATAGAAGAGGACGCTTACGTAAAAGAATTTTTTGAGGACTGTAAAAATGGGAAAAGGAAGTGCAAAACATGTAAGTCGGAGGCTGCGGAACTCATGTTTTCCTTCATTAATAATCATCAAGAAGAGAGAGAGAGGGCAAAGGAAGTTTTGAAGGAGCATGAAGTGTATAAGCACTTTTTAGACGTCTAAAACGACTCTTGCGTGCCAAACTTCGTTCTTCTTTATCTCCATCATGTTATACGTAACGGCTTTTATTATTATGCCGGATTCATGTTTGTACGGGTCGAATTTGCCGCCTCTGCACTTGCCTCTTATGCTAAAATCGGATGAATCTACTTCTATATCGAATTTTTTCATGACCAGCGATTCCGCCTCGAACAAAAAAATCATCTCGTCCAGCCAATCAAACATCAAGCTGTACAGGTCTTCTGATTTTATCTTCACTTCTCGCTCCTCTTCTTCTTCTATCTCGTCTATATCGGTCATGAAGCTGTAAGTCGCGATAGCGGAATTGGCAAACAGTTCCTCCAGCGTGTCCCCAGACACTTCGAATCCCACATCCGAGGGATGCTCAATATATTTTATCTTTTCTTGGCTTTTCATTTTCTTTGCCTGTAGGTTATGAGATTCAACCATTTTGTTTCAAACCTCTTCGTATGATGCTATCAAT
>JAGXOR010000036.1 GCA_023659785.1 Methanomicrobia archaeon LH_S13 | reverse complement strand
GATGCCGAGATGAGGGGCTAAAAGTAGGGATGACCTTCTCGAAGAGAGGGGTGAGCCTACAAGGCGGATGCTCATTATTTTAATGATGGAAGGCTTCACAACAATGTACATAAAAGAAGCAGGAATAGACGAAGGCATCTCAGAAGTAATAGTTACTACGAAGTCAGGGGCTGGAGAGCTTAATGCTGCCCCTATTGGAATAATAACGACAACCAACGACGAAAACAAACATTTTGTGAAGCTATACGAGGGTACAAAAACGCTTTCTAACGTGATGGAAACGAACAAATTAGCGGCGAATGTGTCAGATGACGCAGTTTTATTTGTAAAAGCAGCGTTTGAGAATCTAAACGAAACTCATTTGTCGCTTTTCTCCGGCTTTCCCGTGCTAAACGAAGCGAATTCTTGGATACTATTCAAGAGTGCTTTCATCGAGAAAAGTGTTGAATCTTCCTTTTTTCAACTGACGCCCATCGCAGTAAAAATAAACCAAAAAGAGGTAAAAGCGATAAAACGGGGGCTTAATGCAGTGATAGAAGCTGCTATTCTCGCAACAAGATATGCTATGGCAGAGGATAAGCGTGAAAAGGAGGATATGGAAAAAATAATGAAACTTTATGCCGATATTGTCGAAAAATGCGGCGGACATAGAGAGAAAGAGGCTTTGAAAATTCTGCATGAACGCATTTATATAGGATGATATTGAACATCAAAAGTTAGAGAAGGAAGAGTACCAGGATACATACCAGATGAAAAGGTGTATTCACTCAGCACATATTTCCCAGGAAAAGCGGTCTCATACTATGTTGGGTGCGATAATGAATTTACCTTTGTCTATGTTAGAATTTATCCTATCCAATATATACCCGCGAAGAAGAAAGCGATATTGATAACAGATGCTGAAGTTCATACGACGTATTATAGCGAAAGTGAAAACGTTATTATAACACCGCCAGAACTTTTCGAGCAAGCAAACCGCCTTAAAAACTTCCACGATAACAAAGGTATTTCAACCGATGTCGTCAATACCAGACTACGACTTATTTCCAAACCTCATGGTGGGAAGGCTGCCGGTAAACTGTTCGGCGGAGGCTGAGCACATAGTAGAAAAAATTGAGAATTGGGACGGAAATGTCAGCTATGATTGGTTCAAGATTTGATAAAGCGAATTTGACAAAGTAGACATGAACCCTTACGGGGAAGTGGTGCTGAATAGAATAGAAAATAGCATGGTGGACAATACCTTTGATTATAATTTTACTGCTTCGAATGCGGGCTATAACCTGATCAGGTCTACCTCAGAAGACAAAAAAGAGAGATGAGATGGTTCTACCTCATGGTATTGCCTGCACGGTTTAACTTATGAGCCAAGAAGTGCCCTTCCGAAAGGTAGGGGGATGAATTGGCTCCCGATTTGGTGATATGGTAGGGGTGTATAGAGAGCAGATAAATCTTTTCTACCACACACCACCACCAATAAATCCACGAGGTACAAGCAAGGAATACAAATATGGTACAGAACTGGATAGGGATTATAACGCCTCGCTGAATATATTGGAGCGAGGTATGGCGGCGGGGCAGAGATTGCCCTTTGTGCCTTCTGATGTGGAACCGCTACGGGAGTTGATACCAATTTCCGCAAGTTCTATCGTTGAAGTAGGAAGCCCCTTGCCTTGCGATAGCTGGGGGTAGTTCACTCTATCTCTTCTTCTCCCACTTATACACATCCAACACCTGAGAAAGCGTCTTCCCCTTTTTTATCTCTTCCCTTATTCGTTCCTCGCTTTTCCACACTTCCTTTGCACGTCTTGCTATTTCATACGCGCTCTCCTTTGAGACGACCACAACACCGTTGTCATCGCCTATTATCCAATCTCCAGGTTTCACTTCTTGCCCACCGCACTTTATCTCGGCATTTAGTTCTCCGAAGCCTTTTGGCTCACCTGCATTAGGCACCTCGTATTTAGCAAAAACAGGGAATTTCAATCGCCTTATTTCCTCCACGTCCCGCACCGCACCGTCTATAACCACGCCTGCAATTCCTTTCTGCTTACAACTCCATGATGCGAGCTCCCCCCATGTTGCAACATCCTTCGAGCCCGCATAAACTACTAACACATCTCCTTCCTTTGCAACATCTATTGCTTCTACCGATTTCGCCCAGTCGCCCTCAAACGTCTGCACGGTTACTGCCTTGCCTACGAGCTTTATATCCTCGAACAACGGTTTTATACCTCGCATTACTCCTTTACGATGCATTGCATCCGATATGTTCGGTGTGGACACGTGCATGAACAACTCGAAAATCTGTTCATCCAACGTCTTCTCCATCCTTCTTCTCCCTTCTTTTCCCGCTATTCCCGAATCCATGCTTTTTCTTAGCTTTATTGTTGATTCTTTTACCTTCGCAGACCTGATTATGTTCCCGCCCACAATAATAACGTCAGCACCCAAACTCACCGCTTCTGATGCCATTTCCTCATCCACGCCACCTGCAACTGCTAATGGTGTATTTATCTCCGAAGAGACTTTTTCCAAAAGGCTTAACGTATCCATACCTCGCATCTGCTGGTCTATTCCCACGTGCACACAGACGTAATCCACACCCAGCTCTTTTAGTTCCTTCGCTCTTCTCACCGGGTCTTCTGCGTTCATTATATCCGCCATAATCGCTACACCGTATTTACGAGCAGATTTTATCGCCTCTTCTATCACGGCATTATCAGCAACTACAAGTATAGAAACCACTGAAGCCCCTGATTTCGCCGCCATCTCCACTTCTATCGCACCCGTGTCCATTGTTTTCATATCAGCAACTATTTTCACAGCAGGAAAAGCATCTTTCAGCGTCCTTATAGCATTCATCCCTTCACTTTTTATTAATGGTGTTCCAGCCTCTAACCAGTCAGCTCCACCTTCTACACTCTCTTTACCTATTCCTATCGCTCTTTCCAACTCGAGCACATCAAGAGCAACTTGCAGTATTTTTCTCCCCTTCTTTTTCTTCATAATATTAAATGTGTGCGTGTCCTTCAATAGATGCTATATACATACGAAAATAAAATGGAAACAGGAAAGAACACG
Organism: Methanomicrobia archaeon LH_S13; assembly: GCA_023659785.1. GTDB lineage: Archaea > Halobacteriota > Syntropharchaeia > Alkanophagales > Methanospirareceae > JAGXOR01. The sequence continues at coordinate 7,845 of JAGXOR010000036.1, read as the reverse complement.
CAGCCAATAGGTATAGGTATACTTATACTTACGCCTTTTATTGCATTGCATGGTTTAATGCATATCTTATCTACGACACTTCCCGCACTATCACCTTTAGTAAAGGAACAATTTCAATTAACTAATACCGGAGTAGGCATACTTTCTTTTGCATTCTCGGCTGCTATTGGGTTGGGAAGTATACCATTGGGTATGCTATCAGATAGATATGATGGGATAAAACTGATAACTCTGGGTTTCTTCTCCACTGCTATTCTGTCTGCTCTTCTACTGCTCTCTCATGACTTTTTATCACTTATCTTAATTTTTATCGCCATGGGCTTTTTTCTCAGTTTCTATCACCCTTCTGCTTTGTCCTATATTGCAAATACCTTCAAGGTCAGACGAGGAAAAGCTTATGGAGTGCATGAGACAGGGGCAAGCATAGGAATTGCCATAGCGCCACTAATAGCGGGGTCTATATGTTTTTACTTCGGGTGGCATTTCGTCTACTTATTCTGGGCATTTCCAACCCTTCTTTTCGCTTTTTTACTCCTCAGGATGATGAAGAAACGAGAAGGATGGTGGAGTAAGGAGAAAAGGGAAAAATTTTTCCCCGATGCCAACACCAGTGCTAATGCTGATGCAGATGCAGATGCAGAGGATAAGGACAAGGACATGAAAATAAAAGTTTTTCTTCGTCAAATTCTAAGCACAAGGTCGTTAAGGAGGACATACATGACAGAAGGGCTATTTGGCTTCGTTATCGGCGGTTCATTGACTTTCATCCCTATCTTTCTTAACGAAGGAGGGCTGGGTCCTGACCTTGCAGTAATGATGACGTGTGTGTTTACAGCGGGCGGAGCGATAGGTAAATTTGTTGGTGGACATTTTTCTGACCTCGTAGGAGAGCGAAAGGTAATGTCTTATGGGTTTTTCCTCACCGCACCTTTATTTTTTGCTGTTCCATCCCTCCCTCTATCATGGGCTATTTTAGCGTTAGCACTTGCGGGATTGATTTTACCAACCATTCTTCCCGCTATAATAACTAAGATAAGCAAAGAAATAGAGCCATCAAGAGTGGGAATAGCGTTTGGATTGCTTATGTTCGCAGGATTCAGCTTCAGGTCTATTTCTTGCGTAATCCTTGGTTTGGTAAGTGACAAATTTGGTATTTCCGCGGTGTTCTATCCAATAGTGATTGCCGTTTTGCTCGGTGGGCTCTTGAACATTTGCATGCCGGTGAGGCAGGGAAGCAGGGATGCGAGATAAAGGGAGAAAGGACATTCAATTCTTCGTGATTCTATCTTGAAAAAGGTAGCTGCTACGATAAGCGTATAATGTCAAAAGGGCACTTTATGTGGGAAGGGCGAAGGATCTGACCCTCTTTGGGGAAGCGATTGCTTCTTTGATAGAAACATACCTTCTCTTCTTGCAGAGGATTATTAATACACAGACGTCTTCTTTTAGAAGGACAGAGAACCCGCGAAGGAAGAAGGAGAAGTTGTAGGGCTGGACTTAGGCTTTCGTAAGTTAGCCGTTCTGAGCGATGGTCAAATAGCAGGTAAGGAATTAAAGGGAGAGATAAGAGATGTGTATAAACGAAAAAAAAGTCATTTGTTTATCTCTGAACTTATAAATAAAGAACTGAAGAAGATTGACTTTAGCAATATCAAAACCCTTGTCATTGAGAATTTAAAGAACGTGAAGAAATGAAAGGGAAGGGAAGAAAAGCGAAGAAGGGTAAGAGATTCAGTAGTTATGCTAATCGATTGCTATCGCACTGGGCTTACCATCGTGCTCTGACCAAATTGGGAATGCTCTGTGAAGAGAACCGTGTTCAAATCGCGGGGGTGAATCCAAGAGGAACGAGTAAAGCCTGTAATAAATGCGGGAACAAAGGGATAAGAAGGGATGAACGATTCGTATGTCCTGTATGCGGTAATAAGGACGATGCTGACCATAATGCCGCATGCAACGTACGAGACCACTTTATCACTCAGGGAGTATATGGTCCCCTGTCTGAAAACCACTTAGATATTCCTTTTGGTTAGGAGGGAATAATTTTCTATATAAGTGGTAACTATCAGTTACTTCCTTTTCAGACATTCTCGAGCAAGTTCAAAAGTTCAAAAATTCCAGGTATTCTTCATGACCGAGCCTGAATCCATTTCTAATCATCAAATCCACTTTATCCCTCGCTTCCTCTTTTCTCATTTTCCCCTTCTTAACCATCAAGAATATCATAAATAGCGTGCCATGAACTTCTATTTTGAAAACCTTTCCCACTTCTCTGGCTATGCTTTCATCCAGAACAGCTACGCCTCCTTTAACTTTTGCTAAAGCAAGCACTTCCAGTTCGCCTTCATGAAGCTCTTCCTTGAGACTTTTTAACAGCTCCTTGAAGTCATTCTTTATGGTTACAACCTTAATAACTCCTTTCTTTACCAATTCCTCTGAAACTAAAGCATCGGCATCTCCCCTGATCTTCCCCCGTGTTACAACTTGCTCATAGACTTGTGTAGGAATAATTTTCTCTCCCCTTAACTGCTCGAAAATCCAATTTAATCCCTCTTTATTCAGATATATCAAAGGAGAGGAATCGAAGATCCATATCATTTCATCGCCGCCTCGAAATCCTCCCTTATCTCTTCAATACTTATGTGCAAAGAGATACCTTTTTCCTTTATCAAATCCATCATCTCTCTAACTGATATATCCGCTATTTCCGCTGCCTTCGCTAAAGATACTTTTTTATCCCTGAACAACTCTATTGCATGCTTTTTTAATTCCTCTTCTAATCCGATATTCAAAATTCTTCTTACCAAAGCTGATCTCTCGGTCTTCTCAATTCTAATCAGCCTTTCGAGCTTCCTTTCTATCTCTTCCGTGGGCCTAATAGATATAATTTTTTGCATGTTTACTTATTTAATTTTTGTATACTTAAATATTTTATAGCTTTTTATCTTCTCGTTCTGGCAGGAATCTCACCAATGAGATATCAAATCCTAAGAGCGATAGCATGGAGATCAAGCTGCAAGCGGCGATGAGCCAGAAAAACGCTCGTTACGAGAGAAAACATTAAAAAGTCGCTCAGGTGCTGCTTCAGTTCCTTGCGGTTTTTTGGTATCCAGAGATTCATTTTTTAACCACAGATTAGCACAACACTTTTTCTTTTTAGAAAAAAGAAAACCTGTGCTAAAAGAAAAACAATGGGAATGTTTTTTAGTAAAGGTTTTTGCTTGCAAAAAAGTTTGATGCAAACGGTTTTGTTTTTCATTTTATGGAAATAGCACATCATACGTTTAGTCTTCTTTGATGTACTCCTTCTCAATTTCCTCAAACATCCTGAAGTGCCTTTCATTCGCAGTCGCTAATACCAATCCCATTTCTTTTGCAGTTGCCGCTATTATAGCATCCGGCAGTTCTGTATTATAAGCAGCGTAATATTTTCGCCTGAGCTTTCCAGCAGTAACGGCTATGTCCCTTCCCACTTCAATAGATTCCATGACATCCAATACATCATAAATGCTTGCCTCATCTTTAGTATCCCTCGCTCCAGATAATAGCTCTGCTTCAGTTATCACTGAGAAGAGCCCCACTACTTCGCCATCTATATTATATCCTCATTAGAAAATCTTTTGATTTGTTCTTACCCTTAAGGTAGTTTATTATCTATCCTTGCAGTTCTCTCACTCCATCCCGCTCTCATCTCCTCTATGTATTCAACACCGTCTTTAATATCGCTTCTTTCTGACCAAGCTCCGAACGCTTCTATTGCCTTCTCTCTTTTTGCTTCCCTCTCTAAAACAACTTTCACTCTACTGTTAGCCGTCAATCCCATCTTCTCTTTAATCTCTTCGGGTAACGACAAGTGTCCATCAGGCAAAACCTTCGCAATGTATTTAATGGCATTCATTTTTTTTCTTCCTATATTATTTTATGAACTCTTTTTAAAACCACAGATTATACGGATTACACGGATTTCTTATCAATCTTTTATTTTATTTAAAGCTTCCAGATCTTTAACCATTACCCTTTCAAAGTCATGATCGTTTGTTGCTATGTCATAGAGTTGATTACTCCTCATAACGAACGTATAAGTTTAAGGAGTCATTCGTCATCAAGAGGTATTGCCTTCTGAGTTCCCTGCTTTGAAAAACGGCTTCTACCGTGACCGAAAGAACCTTAACACCAAATTGTGGTATTTTTTCTATTGCATTTTCGCATTTTTCAAGTGTTAGAACACCATTTTCATAAATTGCTTTTATTTTCATTACCTATCACCAAGATTAATTTTATCTCCCCTTAACTGCTCGAAAATCCAATTTAATCCCTCTTTATTCAGATATATCAAAGGAGAGGAATCGAAGATCCATATCATTTCATCGCCGCCTCGAAATCCTCCCTTATCTCTTCAATACTTATGTGCAAAGAGATACCTTTTTCTTTTATCAAATCCATCATCTCTCTAACTGATATATCCGCTATTTCCGCTGCCTTCGCTAAAGATACTTTTTTATCCCTGAACAACTCTATTGCATGCTTTTTTAATTCCTCTTCTAATCCGATATTTAAAATTCTTCTTACCAAAGCTGATCTCTCGGTCTTCTCAATTCTAATCAGCCTTTCGAGCTTCCTTTCTATCTCTTCCGTGGGCCTAATAGATATAATTTTTTGCATGTTTACTTATTTAATTTTTGTATACTTAAATATTTTATAGCTTTTTATCTTCTCGTTCTGGCAGGAATCTCACCAATGAGATATCAAATCCTAAGAGCGATAGCATGGAGATCAAGCTGCAAGCGGCGATGAGCCAGAAAAACGCTCGTTACGAGAGAAAACATTAAAAAGTCGCTCAGGTGCTGCTTCAGTTCCTTGCGGTTTTTTGGTATCCAAAGATTCATTTTTTAATCACAGATTAACACAACACTTTTTCTTTTTAGAAAAAAGAAAACCTGTGCTAAAAAAAAACAATGGGAATGTTTTTAGTAAAGGTTTTTGCTTGCAAAAAAGTTTACCGCAAACGCATCTGCAAGGGATATTGCATGCTCTCCTTTTATCTTACCCGCTCCATATCCATAAGAGGAACGATTTTCATGCCATAAGTTCTTAAATTACGCACTTTCTCTTTTCTTATATCCGCCTCTCTTGCCTCTTCTATAACTTCCTTCGCTGTCACGCCTTTAAATATTTCTCTTAACGAGCCCTTTTCTTCAGAAATATCAGGAAATGGCTTGAGTAAAATGCCTTCTCCAGACTCAACCACAATCGCTCTGTCCTTAACCCCAAATTTTTTCCTCAGATACTTTGGTATAGTCACCTGTCCCTTTTTCGTTATTTTAACCACTTCCGATTCCATCTCTATCACCTGTGTAATATTATTTTGCATTACTTAAAACTTATGGTATTACTACAATGTCCTTCTGTAAAACATAAATCCGTAGATTATTTACTTTTAACATCCACCCATAAATTAAGCGATCGATATGGCTCTTTCCCTTCAATTTTATAAAGCAAGAATTCCAACTTTTGATCTTCTCCTGCTTCAATCGCTTTGAATGTAAAAGGGTTTTCCCATGTCTCGTTATGCATTAACTCAATGCTATCTTCATCTATAACCTCTCCATTAAGCTTCACTTCCAATTGGTAAGTAACATAGGCATATTCATGATTTGCAATGCCTATGATCACTTCTCCTTCTTCTCCTACGTTCAAATTCGTTGGATAATCAGATGCTGTTCCATATGGACCGAGGACATAAAATTCAGTGAACTTTTCCCCTTTATTGGGCGTAACAATTACATAGACCGTAGCTGCTAACGCCGTTATTATAGCGATGAGAAGGATTACTGTAAGAATCTTATCTAAAGTTTCCTTCTTCATATTTCCTTTATTTTTTAACCCACGCATTTTTATTTTTCATTCTTGGATAAAAGGTAATGAGTATAGGAAAGAAGAATAAGAGGACAATTATAATCCAACCGAGAAATCCTGAGTTGAGAAGATGCTTTACAATGACCTGCTCTTCTCTACATTCAAACATCAGAGGGAATATTTCAGAAGTGAAATCCTTCATGGTGTTCAGCACTTTTTCCTTGTTACCGAAGTCCATCTTTGTTCTCACCTGGATAGCATTCTCTGATGTAACGAGGGCAGAATCAACAATGGTGATTTCCTTAGCGAGGAGCATTGAAGGTGTGGAGAACAGGAAGATGATAACAAAAGCGAGCGAAAGCATGCCGATAATTGTTGAATGCTCTTCAAGGAAAGTCATCTTAGCATCACCTCGCATTCGCATCTTAGCAGTTTGTAATTAAAAGAAGGATAGTGAATGCGAAAAGGAATAGGAGGATGCTTAAGAGATCATGGAAGCCCATTGCAATGTCAGTACCGAAGAAGCTTGCAACCAGGATAATAGAGCATATTCTGAGTGTATTGGAAAGAATGGCGATTGGGATGCAGGATAAGAAAATTGAAAGCCTCTTCATCTTAGTACAATTCATAAAATAAGCGAGCAAAGCGGCGAGAGCAAGCAATGAAATCAGCGTTTGCATACCACTGCAAGGTTCTCCGATGAAGAAAGAGCTGTTTTTTAAGCTTAGCTGTGCTCCCTGCATGCTGATGTGCAGTCCAAGAAAGCTCAGGATGGAAGCAGAAGTTTTCGCTGACAAAGTCTGGAGAAAGAAGCCAGAACCTTCTATGGGGAGCGGTATTGCGAAGAACAGGAACAAAATAGGAAAAAGCACTGCTTTCATTCTGTTCGGGTATAAGTGGAGCACCAAACCGATTGTCACAGGTATAAAAGAGAGGGCAGCGATAAAATTAACGCCGTAAAGAAATCCGAATATGAGAAGTAGCAAGTCAAATCCGAGTTCGGTAGTATAAGATGAGGATAAGAGCTGAGAGGAGTAATACGAGAACGAGAGGAGTATTTGTTTTCTTCTTGAGAGGCTTTTTGGTGAAATACAGGTAAAATCATTGATCAAGCCGAGGGAGGTTATGCTCGTGAATGGACAAAAAATCACGATAGACAGCTTTGTTGACTCGCAGGTAACGCTAAATGAATATATAGTTAAGGTTAATATTTCTAAAGCTTTATATATATGTATTCCCTTTTATCTTTTGAGGAAGTTCCTCACAGAGGGAAGTTCCCTCTACACATGGATGCTCATCTCACTGCGCACTTGCAAGGTCGGGAATGAAAAGGGTGATTTCCTGGCAACTGGGAAGAGTAAAGTTCACATCGGCAAATTGGTGAACTGGCGGGAGTCTATAGTCCCCGTTTGCCCCCAACCTCATATTTTTCTATAAAATGAGGAACTATTTCTCAAAGGATATTTATGTGAGGAGAAGAAAACAATGAAAAGATTGATCAGGGTTTTGGTATTGGGGATGCTGGTGCTGGCGTTTGTGCCTGTGGTGAATGCGGAAATAGCGGATTATGTGGTGATAAGTGAGGTTTATGTAGATGCATTTAACGATACTGGCAGCGAATGGATTGAGCTATATAATCCAACTGATAGCGCTATTGATATTGGAGGATGGACAATTGGCACACCGACTTCCTCTAAGGATGCTACGATGCTACGATGCTACATACCTTCTGAAAAAACTATTTCATCCTATGGTTTTTTCATGGTTGCAGATACCAATTTCTCAACAAAGAAAGATGACTCCTTTTAGCCGAATGCTGATCATGAAGAAACTATAGCACTTGGCAATAGTAATGTAATAGTTGGGTTTGTTTAAATGACTCATCAGGTACTACAATAGAACTGGTTGGCTGGGGTTCTAATACTCCTAAATATGAAGGGTTCACAAATAAGCGGTCTTAAGTCCACCTAAGTGATCATTACCCGGCTT
>JAGXOR010000035.1 GCA_023659785.1 Methanomicrobia archaeon LH_S13 | reverse complement strand
TCTGGTGAGTGGTATGTTCTTCTCTCTGTGGATAATAAGATTTCAATACTTGACCAGTTGATACAGAAGGTTATAGGTTTGGATATGGGCATAAAATTCCTCATTACTGATAGCGAAGGGAGACAGATAGAGAATCCGAAGTTCTATAAGAAAACGCTCGACCGGTTAAGGATAGAGCAGAGAAAGTTATCAAGGAAGAAGAAGGGGTCGAATAATCGTAGGAAGCAGATTCTGCGTGTAGCAAAATTATATCAGAAGCTAACAAATCAGCGTGATGACTTCCTCCATAAGCTATCGCACTTCTATGTGGATAACTACGACTTGATAGTGGTGGAAGACTTGAACATAAAGGGAATGGTAAGGAATCGCCATCTTGCACAATCAATCTTAGATGCTTCGTGGGGAAAATTTTTTGGTATGCTGTCTTACAAGGCTGAGAGCGCTGGTAAGATAGTAAAAGTGGTAAACCCGCGAGGAACGAGTAAAGAATACAAATATGGAAAACTGGATAGAGACTATAACGCCGCGCTGAATATCTTAGAGCGAGGCATATCAGGGCAGGGACTGTCCTTTGCGCCTCCGGAGATAGAACCGCTACGGGAACTTATCACAGTTGCCGCAAGTTCTATCGTTGAGGGAGGAAGCCCCCTGCGATAGCTGGGGGTAGTTCACAGGGTTGATAGTAAAGGGTATTGCAACGAAGGAGAAGATTCTGAAGATAGCTAGAGATATTGAAAGTTCAGACAACAGGGTATTGGAAGTGGAACTGTGAATGTAATTGGAAATAAAAATGAAATAATAGTTGTAACATTCTATCCTGCGAGGAGGGAGAGATATGAGAATTAGCTATGATAGGGAAGTGGATGTATTGATGGTAGAGCTTTCAGAAGGGAAGATAGAGTATGCAGAGGAGATGGATCCGATGATTTTGATTTACCTTAACTTTGAGGCAAGCAGGGATCAGTTGCGATAGATTTTTTGAATTATTGGGGAAATAGGGAAAAATGAAAAGAGCCTTAATCACCGGAATAGCGGAGTTCATGAGTGGACAAGAATATATCAAAATCTTGGAGACTTTGACGAATTCGCAAGACATATAGCAAGATATATCTGAAAAAGAGCGGATTGAAGCAATATTGAATGGCGAAATGATTGTATCAAAGTGTGCGATCTGTGGGGGGAAAGTTGAAGAGCAGGAGATTAGTGAAGAGGTAGTAAGAGTTGGAAATGATTTTGTCATCGTAGAGAATGTAAAAGCGGGGGTATGCGTAGAGTGCGGAGAGCGATATTATCCACCGGGTGTCGTGGATAGACTCAGGGATATTGAAAGAAGCATAAGGGATAGAAAGAGACTAAAGAAATTGGATGTGATAGGAAGCACATACATATAGACTGGGATATGATGCCACAGTATAATACAGTGAGGCGATTGACGAGTCCAAATAGTGATTTAAAAATAAAATGAGCGAGGGAACAGTTAGAAATAAAAAAATCGCCAAAGCAAACTTTTAGAAAAAGTTTGATCAAAAAAGTTTCACCGGCACTGGAATAGGCATGTTCTTCGCCTATTTAGGCGGATTTCGGCTTGATTTCTCTGCTGTGGCGGTATAAGAAGGACACTTTCTTTAGTCGGATTGCCACCAGGAGTACAAAGCTTTTAAAAACGCGTAGATAAAATTAATCATAGTGATGTAAAATGAGAACAAAGGCGATATATGAGGAAGGTGTTTTGAAGCTATTGGGGAAATTGAATTTGGAACAAGGTGAGGAAGTGGAAATAGAGGTGAAAAAGAGTGTCACAGAAAGGACATTTGGTCTAATAAAACTTGAGCATGATGAGATAGAAGAGATAATAGAGGACACAGAATATGGCTCCTGGTGAGTTATCAGCGATTCCAAGTGGTGAAAAGGTTATTCCTTTATTAAAAGCGAAACCCAAAGTCATCAGCGAGATAGACATTGGAAAAGCTACACATTTATTTACAATCTTTAGTGTACTGCCTATTTCCGAATTAGAGGTTGAAGAGTGCTATAAAGCTATAAAAGATCATGCTCTGCTGACAAACGATGCTTTTCATGCAGCAACGATGAAAAGCCATGGAATAACAAATATCGCAACAAACGACCCTGACTTTGAGCGTGTGAACTGGATAAAGGTTTGGAAACCGTAAGCTGAACCAATGCCAAACGAAAAATATTTGAACGAATCACTGCGGAAAATAGCCAAAGGCGCAGGCATCGTTCTCATAGGAACACTGATAGGAAGAGCATTTGGCTATGGGTCAAGGATAGTTATAGCAAGATTCTTAGGCGCAAGCGATTACGGCTTAATCTCGCTTGGTTTTGCCGCTTTAACAATGGCTGTCGCACTTGCTGCGATTGGATTACCAGCAGGAGTCACACGCTACATTTCATTCTACAAAGGAAAAGAAGATAAGGGTAGAACAAAGGGCACGATTATAGCTGCAATAAAAATGAATTTTCCGATTAGCCTTGTTTTTACACTTCTTCTTTTCTTTGGTGCAGGTTGGATTTCTATTCATGTATTTCATGATGCCAACCTAACGCCGGTTTTAAGAATTTTCTCTATTACCGTTCCTTTTTTGGTTTTAGCACGTAATCTTCTATCTGCAACAGTAGGCTTTCAGGAGATGAGGTATCAGGTTTACACTCAACAGATATTTCTAGAGGTATTCAAACTGGCTGGGATTATTATCTTCGTTGCATTGGGATTTGGCGTTATTGGAGCAGCTTGGGGTTGGGTCATTGCAATCGTATTAATGTCATTCTTAGCTTTTTACTTCTTACAAAAGAAAGTCTTTCCGATTTTCAATTCCAGGGTAAAGGCAATACCAACGGATAGAGAACTTTTTGCGTTCTCATGGCCCTTGATCTTTGTTGGTATAGCGGGAATGGTAATGGGATTTATGGATACTTTAATGTTGGGTTATTTCTGCAGTGCTTATGAAGTTGGGATATATAATGCGGCGCTGCCAACTGCGATGTTAATACGAATGCCCAGTTTAGCGCTCGCTTCAATTTTCATGCCGGTGATAACTGAGCTGTATGCTCGTGAGAAATATGATGATCTAAAAGAGACTTACAGTGCAGTAACAAAATGGGTTTTATCACTTGCTTTTCCTGCTTTTCTATTGATGGCTCTTTTCTCAAATGACATCATAAAAATATTATTCGGAGCTGAATATATAATAGGAGCAGAAGCTTTAGCTATATTAGCATTTGGTTTTTTAATGTCCACTGTTCTTGCTCGTGCATCTGCCATTGTCAGTGCACTTGGAAGGACAAAAATAACGATGGGTTGTTATTTAACAGGGGCTGTTACAAATTTCTGCTTGAATCTTTATTTGATACCTATTTTTGGAATAAATGGTGCGGCAATGGCAACTGCAACATCATCAGTTTTTTTAGGTGTCCTTTACTTCATATTTGCGTATCGTATCAGCAAGATGCAACCATTTAAGCAAAATCACCTAAAACCAATATTTTCAGCAATTGTAGCTGTTTTAATTGTTTATGCACTTACAAAATATTTGATTGGTGTATCGTTTTTTGTTTTGGTTGTGATGCTTTTTGTGTTTTTAGCTGTTTATTTCTTTTTGCTTTTGCTTGTGAAAGGATTTGATGAAAATGATTTAATCGTGATGAGGGCGATAGATGAAAGAGTGGGGATGAAGTCTGATTGGGTAAGGGAGATAATAAAGAGGTTTTTGTGAAGCCATATATTTACAATCGCCTCATTGAAAAAGCTTTTTAGCTTCTTCTAACCGGTCTAACGAGTCTATATCTATCCATCTTTTGTTCTTATCTACAATATAGGGTGCTATTTTGTATCCTTTTAGCAAGAGTCGCTCTAGCGCATTTATGAAGTCATATTCAGGAAAAGTATTTTCCCGTGCGAGTTCTTCAACAGTGCTGCAGAATGCTTTTACTGCGGAACCAGTGAATTTAGCAATACCTATGAACTCTCCATCGACTTCGAACTCTGACATATCTCTACTTATTGCAGTTACCTGTTTTCCCCTAATTTTCACTTTCTCGGAATCTTTGCTTACGCTTTGTTTTTTAACACCGATGACACACTTAGCTGGATATTCAATTATTCCTTTAAGAATATCTGAATCATAAATAATGTCAGAATAAGAGAAAATGAAATCAGTTTGTATCTCTTTCAAACCGAGCCATGTTGAAGCCAATATTCCCGCAACATCAAAAAAGGGATTATAAATACATCTACCACGGTCTCCTATATGCCCGGAAAGCTTATCTTCACCAAAGCCTATGACTACAACTATGTCCCCTACATTATTTTTTAGCAATGCATCAATATTCCGGGCAATTATGGTTTTGCCACCGATTTCAATGAGGCATTTAGGCATATCTTTGGTGAGTGGGTAAAGACGTGTGGACTTGCCAGCAGCTACTATTAAAGCCTGCAAATTCGAGCTTAACCATGGATTCTCTTTCAGGAAACGGTCAACAAACTCAGGGTCTTTTGCTTCTTCTGCTGTCAATCTTTTGATTTTTCTGTGAGATGTTTTATTGCCATTACGGATGCTCTGTACGAGATAATAATAAATCTTGTTCCTCTGCCTCACTTTTTTTACGAATACCAATTCCGACACCCTACTGAATAGTAGGGTAGGCGTGTAAGCTTATTAACTTTTGTGGTAAAAATTTGCATTAATTTACATACCTCTTCTTTTCCCTTTTCCCTTTTCCCTTTCCCATCGCTTAAATTAGCCCCCCTCTTTTTCAATTTAAAGGATTTTACTCTCCCTTCCCCCTCCTCTTTTCAGCTCGCAACTTGGGTTGATGAGGGTTCGAAACTGAGGGTGCTGGAAAGCAAATTTTGTAGTAAAAATGCAGTATAATAACTCGAACGCTGGTGAATAGTGGTAAAATGTAGTAAAATTGTGCGTTACCTTTAAATACTGTTACATAAATAACCTGATATTATGAAAGCGATAATTATAGCTGCGGGGATGGGAACACGTCTGAGCTCCTTGACGAATGACAAGCCAAAATGCCTGTTGGAAATCAACGGGAAAACTATTTTACAGCATCAACTGGATGCATTTCATGCGAATGGTATTACTGATATATCCCTCATAAAAGGTTATAAAAAAGAAGCGATAAATTATTCCAACTTAAAATATTATATAAATGATAATTACAGGAACAACAATATTCTGAACAGTTTGTTTTACGCGGAGAAGGAAATGAATAACAAGTTTATTGCTTCTTATTCAGACATCATATTTGGTGCTGATGTTGTTAGAAGATTGATGGAAAGTGGTGGGGATATAGCCATTGTCGTTGATATTGATTGGAATGGTTATTACGAAGGAAGAACAGAGCATCCAATTGAAGAAGCAGAAAATCTCATTTTTGATCCTGATAAAAATGTAGTGGAAATTGGGAAGATTGTAAGTAATAAAAAGGATGTAGATGGTGAATTTATCGGCATGCTAAAATGCACTAAAAGGGGTGCTGAGATTTTTAAGGAATATTTCCATAAAGCGAAAAACGAGTTTTATGGAAAGCCCTTTATTAGGGCAAAAACATTTGACGCCGCCTACCTTACTGACTTTATTCAGTATCTTGTTCATAATGGCATTGAAGTTAAATGTGTGACAATTGAACGAGGATGGATTGAAATAGATACTGTCCAGGATTTTGAAAGGGCACCTAAATTTTTGGAGGGAATATTATGATAGCTGAAAAATTCAAATACTGGAGAAGAATAATTTTTACCTCACTGTGGATAACATATGCAACTTTTTATCTATGCAGGGTTAATTTCTCCGTGGCTATTCCGGGGATAATGGATGAATTTGGCTATACAAGAACAATTTTAGGAGGAATAGCAACTGCTCTATTTGGAGCTTATGCAGTTGGGCAATTTGTTAATGGTCAGTTAGGGGACAAATTTGGTGGTAGACTATTAATCACGGTTGGTTTGATAGCATCAGGATTTTTAAACATCATTTTCGGTTTTTCAGAGATTTTGGTAGCATTGACGCTTATTTGGGCGATAAACGGATATTTCTAATCCATGGGTTGGGCACCTTCTGTAAAGGTAATTGCAAATTGGTTTCCATTGAAGTCGAGGGGCAGAGTAGGTGGTGCATATGGTTCATCATATCAAATAGGTGCTGCTTGTTCTTTAGCATTCGCCGGTTTCTTAGCCGGTGCTTTTGGATGGAAATGGTGTTTCTGGATTCCCGGTATTCTCGTAATTGTATCAGCGATCCATTGTTGGATTAGAGTCAGAAATGCACCTGAAGAAGTTGGACTTCCTACCATAGAGGAGGAAGCGAATAAAACTAATGAATTGAAAGGAATAAGAAAAGACCATCACTTAGGCTTTGGTTATACGATAAAAGCGCTGGGGAACCCCGCGATTTGGTTTATGGCATTCGGTCTTTTCGCTTTGAACATCGTAAGATATGGGTTCATGGTCTGGGCGCCCAGTTATATGTTTGAGGCTCAACATGCAACAATATCAATGGCAGCATATAAAACGGCAATGATACCTCTCGCTGGTTCCGTAGGCGCTATCTTTGCAGGATGGATGTCTGATAAGGTATTTCAATCAAGAAGAGCACCGATAGCAGCGATTATGTTGTTCCTGTTGGGTTTATCTGCATGGCTTTTCCCGCAGATACCGGTAGAGATGTGGGTACTGTCGCTTTTGTGTTTAATGGTAGTAGGGTTCATGACTTACGGACCGCATATTTTGATAGTTGCGAGTGCGCCTATGGATTATGGAACGAGGAAGGCAGCATCTTCAGCAACGGGGTTCATTGACGGAGTAGGCTACATCGGTGCTGCACTTACAGGGATACTTTCTGGTTGGCTTACTGATGTTTGGGGTTGGGATGCAGCGTTTTATTTGTGGATAGGTGCTTCGATTTTTGCGGGTATTTTGATGTTGCTACTGTGGAATTATAACCCGGAGAAGAGGGAATATGAGTAAAGGCAGCGAATCAATAAAGGAATTGAGAAAAATCTGTCAGGAAAGTAGGTATGAAGGTGGAAAAGCAGAAATGCCTCGTATTACCCGATTTCATCGAACAATATCTATATTCCTCACAAAACCACTTTTAAAAGTGGGTGTTTCCGCCAACCAAGCTACTTTAATTGGTTTATTCATTGGAGTGATTTCTGGATTGTTTTTGACTTTTGAAAATCCTATATATTGGATCCTTGGAGCATTGTTTTTGTATTTATACCTCATATTTGATTATGTTGACGGAGAAATAGCGAGATATAATAAATCGGTATCCAAATTTGGCGAATATCTCGCTGGAGTGGTTGACCTATTTGGGACTTCATTTATACCGATTTGCATGAGTTTTGGAATTTCTAAAGTATTTCATAATACTTTGCCGATGCTCTTTGGATTTTTAGCAGTACTGTCTTTATCGTTATCAGCTTTCACAAATCTTGCCTCTGTGATCCTTCTAAGGAGTGAGAAATCTTCTGAAGCTCCCCATTTGAATGACACTAAGAAATCGCAAAAAATTCTTTTTTCTGTAAAAAAATCTATAAGATATGGAAAGCTTATTTTTAATTTCCATAAGTTTTTCATCCCTGTTTTATTAATTGTTTCAATAATTGATTTATGGTTTGGAGTTAACATAACAATAGGTCATTTTCCGGTCATTGGCTTTTTTATAGTAAACGCAAGATATCTATGGCTTATCGCTTTTAGCATGGCAATATTAATTAGTTTGATTTTGAAAATTTATTATACGGCTCGTAAGGGATTTTGGGTTGCTGGAAAAGGATGGTAACGTTATTCAACATATACTAAAAGCATCCAATTCATATTCATGCGTGTTCGGTTAAGTAACCCATCGCTCCATCAGCCTCTCCCGCTTAACATTAGGATCGCATCCTTGACCGAGATAAATATCGTATAAGGTAAGCATATCAAGTTTCAGCCCCATGCATTCGAGCACTTCGGTTAACAATCGGCCTGCGTGCTCAGTAAATACCTTTACCCATCGTAAATGCGTGTATTTGTTCGCTTTTTCCGGATTGGCATTACGAATCAACCGTAGTATTCTGCGTGAGCACATTAACGTCAGAATAGCAATCCAAATCAAGCATTTCACAATGTTTGGGTTTGCACTTGATATCTGATCCATGCGATAGTGACTTTTTAACTCCTTGAATATCAGTTCTATTTCCCATCTCGCTCCGTACAGGAGTGCGATCTCCTCAGCGGATAAGATTTCAACGCGAATATTAGTCAAATATGTGTGATACTTCCCTGAGTCAGAATTGAAAGCACACACCATTCTGAATCTTCTCTTCACGGTGCTCTGTTTACCCTTATACTTTCTCCTCTTGAATTCCACTTCCACTTCAACATCAAGTATCTCCCGCTTCAAGCGAGGAAGAACATCTCTCAATTTCTTTCCCACGACATCTATCGAGTTACCTCGACATTTACGATTGACTCCAACAATCCGCGGATTCGCGTTTCCTTTCAGCCTGCTGACGAAATAGCCACCATAACCGTCAATTCTGTCAAAGAATAGGTATTTGAAGTATCCAAGATCGATGAGCAGGATACGGTCCCTGAGCCAGGGTCCCAATCGGAGTATTTTAGCCTCTGAGGTCCTTTCCGGGTATATTCTCACCGATTTAGGGCTATCGGCAACAGCACTAACGATACATGAGACTTTAACGCCAGCAGCGGCTTTCTTCGTCCTTGCAGCAGGCCACATCTTCGCAAGAGATTCATGCAGCCGGATAATCGTGCTGTCTTGAATAACCAAATCCTTAAAACGCTTCAATTTGTCATCCAAAACACGACCGGTTTGCTGTGCTTGAAACTCAATCGCATGAAGCACACACATTCTGAGAAAATCGACCATCTCAGGTGTGAACCTGTCGTGGAAACTACTTATGCTCAAGGGGGGTCTTCGCTTTTTCCTCGTATTTCCGTTTTAGCCCCCTGATAGTACACAAAAAACGTACCCCAAACCCGAGCCCGAGCGTTGTTTCTCAAAAAATCCTCTGGAAACATCTCAACAATGGTCTGGTCTGTACCGTAGGATCTACACTATTTTCCTTATCTGAAATCATACATTGGCTCACCAGGTAAAATAATCGCTTTTATGCCATATAAAAAGTATCAATAGTTAGAATACTAATCTCTTATCCGAACACGCATGGAGTATCCTGCTTACACCAATAGGTCAAGTCCCGGTCCAGCAGCTTACTTAATTGTTCCACCTCTGGTGCGAACTGTTCCTGAAGTCGCTTACGCACATGCTTTTCCATCGGTGGCCTGGGCTTCCTGTTCCAAGAAGAAAGCATCTGCCCTACTCTACGACTAGTTGTGGTTGGTAGGAAGGTTCTTGCCACTCTTCTTATCCAAGAATTCCTCATTATGTCGTGAACTATCTGACTTTTTATTAGACCGCCAGGATTGTACACCTTGAGATTCGGGGTATGATCATCAACTTCCAGAAATCTCAAAACTTCTTTATATACTTTCAATGTGTTGCTTACTAAATCATCAAAGACAATTACATGAATCTGATCCCATCCAAAAGCATCTACATACCTTTTGATTTGTTCCGTGTACAAAGGAATCTCTGAGTAGAAAAGCTTTTCAGGATGCACATGTTTAGGTAACCGCAACCCCTTTTTCCGATCTTCTTCTGCGTTTAATTCTTCCTCAAAATTGACAATATCCTCAACACTTAAGAGATAGGCAAATTGGCCATGTAATGAATAAAGCATGTCAACAGGATTTCTAAGTTGAATGATAATTTTTGCATGAGGGCAAAGCTGCTTGATTTCTGCTGCTGCCCGTTTTGAATATAGATACCATGTAGATTTCTCCCCTACCATCTTCTCGTTTCGGGCTTCAGAAAAGCAATCTAGATATTCTTCTTCCTTCCTCCCCCTCAGCCTAGAAGGAATATCACTACCAAAGAAATGTGGCTCCCCACGGGCCATGAATACATCAGGATGCTGTCTAAGATATTCGGTCATTGATGTTGTTCCACATTTTGGCGCACCCACAATGAAAAAATCTGGTCGTCTAAGATTGTGTTCTTTGCTCACCATATTCTCTCCTCCATAATTCTTATTCATCTCTCTATTTATATAGTCCACGGCTTTTAATAATCTTAGGTTCCGATACTTTCATATAAAACTATTTTCTTCTAAATACTTAATTATTTTATTTGTACTTTCTTCGATGCTCTCTTGGTCTGTTCTCAGTTCAATCTCAGGAGTTTGGGGAGATTCATAGGGATCGGAAACACCAGTAAAGTTTAGGATTTCTCCTCTTCTTGCCTTCTGATACAACCCTTTTTTGTCTCTTTTTTCACAAATTCCAAGGGGGGCATTACAAAATACTTCTATAAAATTGTTGGTTTCTCTCCGAGCCATATCCCTGATTTTTCTATAAGGTGAGATGAAAGAGCAGATAACTCCAATATTATTTTTACTCAAAAGACGAGCAACCATAGTTATCCTTCTGATATTCTCGTCTCTATCTTTTTTAGAAAATCCCAAATCCTTGCTTAATGACTGACGAACAATATCTCCATCTAATCTTTCAAGCTTCAAACCTTTCTCTTTCAAAATTTGGTGAACTCTATTGCCAACAGAGGTCTTACCAGCTTGGCTGAGGCCAGTGAACCACAAAACAAACCCTTTCTGATTTGCTTGGTTTTTGTACATTTCATCAACTAAAGCATTTTTGCTTTGAGATAAGAAATTGTAAACTGCTGGTCTGATAACATATTCAGGAGGGGTGTTTTTGATTTGAATGTGTTCTCTAAGCTTTGTTCCGCTAAAAGAAACTGCCTCTTCTTTGGGGCATTCTGGCTGGAATATATGAATTTTCTTTTTTGCTCCAGCTCTTTAGAATGCAGCTTATCCACCAGAGATTCCGCTATCAT
>JAGXOR010000034.1 GCA_023659785.1 Methanomicrobia archaeon LH_S13 | reverse complement strand
CCCTACTATAACCACTTCTTTTATACCATTGTTGAATGCACTTACTACTTCTAAAACATAACTCATTATAGATTTACTCCCGGCATATATAACAACATTTTCACTCTTTTTAGATACAAATTTCAAAAATTTCTTGCCGCAGGTTGAATTAAGGCACTTATAAAGAATATATTTGCATAAGTAGCGGTTTTCGTTTTCATACACAATTTCGCTTTCTTCTCCAAGTTTGTTTAAGCTATCATAACATCCACATTGTGGACAAAACGGCTTTTCATCAAATTCAGCAAATCTTGAATAGACTGGCAATTTCCCTTCAGATTTGACTTCTACGTAGCTCTCAATTAGGGGCTTCCATTTTGGATAAGGAACACCTTCTGCTTTTGCCTCTATTTTCGGACTAACTTCAATCTCCGGCTTTATCTCCACTTTGTGTCCATTCAAATCAGCACCGCAGTGCATACAAAACCTTCCCTTCAGGATTTGCCTTTCCGCATTTTGGGCAATACATTTTATTCCTTTAACCTTCTCACAAACTCATCCAGATGAGACTCAACAAATATCTTACCTGCATTCAATGTGCTTCTTGCATCAGTACCCCACACATAACCAACCAACTGCTCTTCAATCTCTTTTATTCCAATCGTAGTTACGTATTTCTCCATTCCAAACCTCTCTGCAATCTCATCATTTGAAAAACGATTTACTATTGGACCACCAACGCTTATTAGGGCAGACTTCTCATATCCACATTTATTTTTAGCCTCCCACCAATACCTGTCACTCATCACCAAACTGTTAATACCCCTTTTCTCAAGTTCGTTTGCTATTTTATACGCTATTAACCTGTCAAACATCTCGCTTCCTTCCCATGCTCCTACGAGGATGAACACACCACTTTTTAGTAATGCGGGAAGGATCTTTTCGTCTGCCCAGAGTTCTGCCTCCGCTCCAAGTATTGACTTCTGCAATTCCGATAAATGAAGCTCAACCGTGTAAAAATCCTTAACATCTTTAATTTCTGTTTCTGGTATTCTTTTTATCCTTTGAATTTGAACATCAGGAGCATCAAAAAATCTTGCATTCATCTTCTCCGTGAGTTTTTTACCGAATTGCTCAATTTCTTTAACATCCTCCTTTGACAAAGATTCGTTCTTTCCCCTTAAGCCAAAGCTTATCCGCTTCAAAAAATTGTCTATTTCGTTTATGATTTCCTTTTTATCCTTCAAATGCTCTCTTAAAAGTTCTAATTCTCGGTCTATATCCTCTAATCTCGTATTCGTGTTGCAGTAGTCTCTTTGAATATCCAGTATAATCCTGAACGAATTAGCAAATCTCTGCGCATCTTTTTCTGGATATATCTCCCTTAGTTTTTCCTCTACGTTCTCTATCTTATATTCCATTTCTCAAATCCTCCACACGCTTCATACAGAAATCCACTTCTTCCGGATTCTCCTTACCGCATTTTGGGCAATACATTTTGTCACCTCCCTCAAATTTCCTTATATTCTCATCTTCACCTTCACATCCCTAACTGCCTATCTCAAAGCTTATTTGGTTTTCAGATTTTTTACACAAACTTATCTTCTCCCCTCCTAAATTCCTCTAATTTCATCTTCCAAAATCCACCTTCTTCATCTCCCTCGTCTTCAACTCATATTCCCTTATCTTCTCATAAGGTTCCTCCGCAAGCTTCTCCAACCTCGGGTTCATCTCGTCCAGCATCTGCCATATCGCTTCCGTACACATGAATTTTATATCACGACCACTCATCTTATGCTCAACACAATACCTCGCCAACTTGTCATATAACACTTTATCTTCCAACCCAACCCCTTTCCTCTCTGTATGTATCCTCAGAATCTTCTTACACGCATCATAATCCGGCAATGGTATCTCAATCTTCTTCCCAAACCTGCTCATTACCGCCTCGTCTATTGCATCCGGCCTATTCGTAGCTGCAATCACCAGAACAAATTTCTGCTTACTTGTTTTTGACCCTAATCCATCTAACTCCGCAAGCAAAGTAGATAATCCTCTTCTCGATTCTTCATCTATATCCACTCCTCTGCTTAACGCAATCGAGTCGAACTCATCAATAAACACGACTGAAGGCGCTTCCTCTCTTGCTACCTCGAACAAAGCAGACATTATCTTTGGCGATTCGCCATAATATTTCGATAGCATCTGGCTTACTTTCACATCGAAGAAAGCTGCATCTATGTTCTTTGCAACTGCTGCTGCCATTAACGTCTTTCCTGTTCCCGGCGGTCCGTAAAACAAAATCGTGTTCCATGCTTCTATAGCCTTTGGCTTCTTCTCTATTATCCCAATTACAACCGACTTCTTTATCAAGTCCTTTACATTCTCCAAGCCACCAATATCATCCCATGAAGGCAGACTTTCCTTTTCCTTCTGCATAACGTTATCCAGGATATATTGTTCAAATCCTGTTTTTTCCTCTCCTCCTTCATGCTCTTTCTTTGTTTCGCTTACATCGGCTGTTTTCATCCTCTTCAACTTCACCGAAGCATCCACGAACTTCTCAAACGCATCGTAATACTCCTTCTTTTTAGTCTCGTTCTCCGTCTTTTTCACTAAAATCTCGCAGTGTTTACTGCATTTCAAATACTCTTCACTCGCCTTCGCATAGTCTCCGCTATCGTAATAGTTCTTCGCATTCTCCTTGCATTCTTTTATTTTGTTCAGATATTCCTGCTCTAATAGCGGGTTCATTTTTCTGCATTCCTAAATCTAAATTTTACAGATCCCTATCCAGGTTTTCAAAATGCTCATCTTAATCGTTTCTTCATCTCCTTATACACTTGCTTTCGCTTCTCTACAATTAATATCCAGATTTTATCTCCTTTAACCATATAAACAACCCTTAGATTTCCGATTCTGAGACGAAAACCATTTGAAATACCTTTAACTGGTTTATATCTCGTGGGGTTCTCTTTTATCCTCTTTAATGCACCTGAAAGCCGCTCTTTGTCCTTCTTATCCAGTTTCTTTATGTCTTTCTCAAATAACGGATGTGCTTTAAGTTTTATTTCAGCAGATCCTCTATCTGCTCTTCATTAAGTCCTTCTATTCCCCTTTCCACATCTTCCGCTCTCTTTTTCACTTCTTTCATAAATTCCGGTTCCGTCAATATTTCCAACTCGTCTAACCTATCTTCTATTTCTTCAATTATTGCTCTAATCTCTTTTCTTTTCACCAACACCATATCTTGGGACATCTTTTTTCACCTCCTTTTTCACCCTTTCAAAAACTCACTTATCCATACGTCTACCAAGTTCGTGCAGAATCTCTTTACCTTTTCCTTATACGTATCATCTAAATATTCCAACTGCTCCTCTTTCATAAACCTTGAGAACTCTTCCAGATGTTTCGTAAACTTATCGCTGAATCCTTCGGTGCGATTTTTAAGCACTGAAAGCTTATCCAGGTATTCTCCTGTTTTTGCTTCCTGATTGCTCATTCTATCGAGCTCTTGAATTGTTTTAAACGACAATGCAAGCCTTGCAGCATCTTTTTCCGGAAATGTCTTTTTCAATTCCGCTTTTACCGCTTTTGACGATACGCCTGCATCACACAGATATTTGAACTCCTTTGCTCGTATTGGCACATCACCTGTAATTTTGCTTTTGAAAACACCACTGATTTCATATGTTGTTTTTGGCTTTTCAGTATGTAACTTGAAATAAACACGCTGTGCACCTCCTTTTGGAATTACAATGCCGTATTCTTTCGGCACGCCAATTACATACGTGTTTTTATATGGCTCTGGATGTGTTTCACGCAGTTCGATTTTATATTCCATCCCCTCAATTATTGCCTTTTCTACTTTGAGAGCAGAAGAAGTTTCTAACTCAACGCCCCATTCTTCTATCGCTCTATCGGTATTGTTTTGTATTGATAGAGCAAACCAATAAGCACCTGGGTCATAGCGATTTATCCATTCTTTCATTCGTGGTAATGCTCTTTCAATAAAATCTCGTTTGCATGGGTCATAGATTGCTCTTTCTATTGTAATAAATATTGATTCGGATATTTGAGGTTGAGGAGTGATTTGTTCTTCTTTTACTTTTTGTTCAGGAGAAAGCGATGGCTTTTCTGGAGAAGTTGTTGCTGGCTTTTTCCTCTTTCCTCTTATGTAAAATATGAAAGGCAATAGGATCAGAAATAGTGCTATCGGAATAAGATATAGATATTCTGGAGAAATTGGCAACACTACTGGAGGTGTTGGTGTTGCTACTGGTATAGATATTGGCGTTGGTGTTGGACGTGGTGTTAGTCTTACTACCGGTGGAGGTGTTGGTGTTGGCTCAAGCTCAAAAGCACTAATAAAGATGGGTGTAAAGTGTGCAGGTTCTAATCCTGGCACATATGTAAAACTCCCATCTTCTAACTCTCTCATTACTTGTGCTGACATGCTCACATTGTAAAGACCTAATCTATTTATATCTTCGTAGTCTCGAATGAAATGCATCGTTTTGATACGATCAGTATAAGAAAAATATCCTGAGTGATTTGTATGCGGTATACAGCCGGCTACTCCTATCTCATGATCAGCTATGATTTTTTTGACGAAAATATTCACATCACAACCATCAAATCTTGCCGTGTAAAGGTATTCTCCATTTTTATATATATCCGCATATACATGACCTGAAATCTGAAATGGTTCATCAACGGGGATTTCTACGTATTCACGACGAGGGCTGTCAAGAGAGCCCCATAATTTAATTTGATAATCTTGATCATGTAGCTCGACTAACTGCTTAGCTGTAAGGACATTTTGGGTTACACCCGCAGTACTACTAGCCGTTGCTAACATAAGTAGCACTAAGATTGCGATTATTCCGAGTGTTTTAAAGATTTTGTGCATTATTCTAACTTAAAATCTACCTCCTTTTACATAAAACTCATGAAAATTTTTTATGTCCTTTTTTAATTCTTCTTCTTTATCTTTATCTAATTGGAATGTTAAGTTTATCACTCTATCCTTGTTTATCACTCTACCTGTGTTCTCAATTTTACTATCAAAGCTTATTCTGCCCTTTAACTGCCAGATGTGTATATTTTTATGATTGTAAAACACATTCACACACGGATATCTGACCCATATATGCCCGTCCTCACCTGCTTCTATTTCTGGAGCTTCTACATCAGGTGTTTCTTTGACCTTCTCTATGTTGTAACTTCTATCCCAAAAATAAGTCTTTTGATGAATGGAATCACAAGTTAAATCAAGTAATATTTTTTGCGGTTCTAAATCCAAAGGTGATCTATTTTTGATCTTTATCTTAAATTCAACTACTGGTATGTCTATGTTTGTTTTTGTTTTATATTTCGTTTTATCCATGCGGGCTCCATTTATGCTAACTTTGTCTAATTCTTTCCACAATCGCTTTTCTTCGTTTCTGTTAACAATAATCGCAATAATAGCAAATACTATTATCGTCAATGAAATACCAAATATTATCCCAAAATAAGGATTGTTCATAAGCCATATAAACATCGCTATTATACCCCCAGATGATCCTATTGCAACATATATCCATTGAGGAATCGATAATAATGGTGAGACTTTTTGAATTGCATCCACTAATCGGCTTATTAACCATTTTTCTTTTTTCATGGTCTATCCCAACCCATATACCACGCAGTTTCAGTCTGAAGCCCATATTTCGGTTGAGTGCCTACTTCCGCATTTATAGGGGTCACTAACAAAACCAAAGTTAAAATCACTGCAACAGAGCCTAAAATTTTTATCTCTCTCATTTTTCGTCTCCTTACCTTTTACTGTGGTCTCTTTTATATTGAAGACATAAGAAGGAATCAGGTAGTGGTAGCTTCTCAAAAATTATATCGGCGGTCTTGGAAAATAAGCATGTCATCCTTTATTTCTGCGAGATAACTTTTCACTGATTCGTAGTCAACATTAACTTCTTTATACGCCAACCACCTTTTATGTTTCCCTGCTCTATCACTTCCCATCCCTATTTTACTACTCTGCGCAATATATGAAATATGCTTTGCTAAGGCATCCACATTTTTAAATATATCCCCACAACCGGGAACGGGGCATTTTACCATTGTTACTGCCCCATCTTCAAATTTGCTAATTAAATCACACCAAATGATATCACCCATAAACCATCTATCCACTTCCCGCTCAGACAACGAATAAAGTTTCAAAAAACAATCATAATTGCCCCCTCCTCTCTCAAAGGTTTCAGACCATCCCCCTTCTTTCCATAGGTAATGTTGCAATCTTTCTTTAAACCATCTTTTCTTCCATAGCCATTTTTGCAATTTATTAGGTTCACGAGGGATTGGTAGTTTCATATCTAACCTATCAGCTTTGTATAAAGCCCCAGCTGCTCCACATCGGAACGAAATCCCGATGCATCCGTTAAGAATTAATCCCACTTTTGAATTAAAAGATCTTTTGTCCATTTTATTAACTCTTTAACTTCTTCTTTTCTTGGCTCTTCCCCTTTTGAGTGGTCACATTTATTACGAATATCTCCTAGATACTCCATCTTTTTTCGTTTTGTTTCACTCAATTGACCTGCGCTACGCAAATCACGGGCAAGTTTGGATATCGTAGCCCTCTTAGGGTATTTCACAGGTGGCGTTGAAATCTCACACAAAGTCTTTAAATAGCGTTCCAATGCAACACCAGCAACCGCACCTGCGGCACGAATAAAACCATGATCTAAAAGAAGTTCCGCCTCATCTAATTCACTTTCAACTAAATCTGCACTGATTGTTTTTCTTAATTCCAAGTTTTGGATTTCAAACACCTTTGGAAGTGATAACAGTAAGTTCCTTTGCATGTCAAAACGGTCTGTAAACTCTTTAATTATATAATGCACGTCAACCTTAGCCCAATTTTTCCGAAGTTGAAGTAAACCTAAAATCTCACCATATTCCCTTGTAAATTCACGCTTTCGATCAGGCAAATACTTTTTTATTAGATATTCTGCTGTTAGATACCATGTTTGATACAAGTGAACGCATTTCCTTTGTTCTTCTCTAAAAGATTCCTCCAACCATAACATCTCAGTATCTAAGTCATTTATATAAGAATACGTAAAGTAGTAAGATAACCACCCGGTTACTTTTTTATCAATCTCTTCAGCCTCGCTTTCCAATTCCTTTACAGAGTTTATTAATTTATTCAATTGTGTCATTTATCCGTACCAAGTTCTTTGAAGTTTATTGTTATCGCTCCACTTTTGACCTTCAATGCTTTTTCCCTCATCCAGCATCTTCCATTATCGCCTCTGTGCACATTTCATCACTTCAAAAACCTCGCAATCCACATCTCCGTGAATTTCTCACAGAAATTCTTTACCTCCTCAACATGCCTCTCATCCAATCGCTCATCCTCTCTCAGCTCTGCATTTATTTTCCCTTGAATGCTCTCAATCCCATCTAAAAACTCTCTTTCGGTCAAATACATCTTCAAAAGGTCAAATTCTTTGTTTATCTCTCTCGCTGTTGTATCGGTGTTGCAATATCTACTCCTTATTTCCTGAACTACCCTGAACGTATTTGCGAGCCTCGCTGCATCTTTTTCGGGATATATTTCTCTTAATCTTTCTCTAACTTCTTCAGGTTCTGGCATTTTTATTTCTTTCGTTTTCTCCTCGTCTGTTGTTTCTTCTGCTTTGGTAATAGTCGATTTGGCTTGCTTTTTTCTTCTCCTTATTACAAAGGTGCCAACAACCACGATAATCAATGCTATTATACCGAATATAGATGCTAATAGCCATATCGCAAATGATAAAGTCTCTGACACATAAGTTGTCTCTCCAACTGATACGTATATTGTCTCACTCACATCTTCATATCCAAATTTTGTGAGCTTGACGGAATGCGCTCCTTCAATGATTTTGCTAATAGATAATGGTGTTTTTCCTCTATGGATGCCATCTACGTATACATCAGCCCCAGAAGGATTTGACGATACTTTGATAGATCCATATCCTTTCTTAACAGTAAAAGAAAAACTCCCTGTGGTATAATGCGGACCAAATGTTCCTACGTCCATCCATCCTGTGTCATAATACCTAACGCTTATGTCCCCTTTTCTTCTCCCTAAGCTCGCATCTTTTGACACATGGATGGTAAAATAAAAAGTAGTAGAAGAAGATTCACCGATTCTTGAAGTGCTTTTAGAAGAGGGAGAGAATGTGCAACCATTTGATGATGTAATAGATGGTCTTACATAAACATCCTTCGCCCAATCATCTCCTCTAACTTCAGATACTGTCACTTTTAAATCGCCAGAACTTCCTCTTTCTATCTCCGATGGTGTTACATAAGCAGAAACCTGAAGACTTGGATCTCCTAAACCTGCATTTGCTAAATCAGCACTGAGAAAACAGGAAGAGATGATTATTAACAGAATAGAAAGATTTGTAATCCATTTTGTTTTCATGTTACATCTCCTTATGCATTCTTATCTCTAAAAAATAAAAGAGATAAATAGGCTCTAAATTCAAAACCTCTCTATCTCCAAACTCTTCTTCTTATCCTTTATCTTCTTATCAAGTATCCCATCAAGCTCCTCTGTCTCTATCTCTTTACCCCATACCGCTTCTACCTCCTCATCTGGAAGCTGGTCTATCTCATCCTGCACGTGCTTATCACTTATATTTGCTATGTCGCTAACCTTCTTTAATACCCCCTTCTCATTGAAGTTCTCCGACACCATGATGTCCATCATTTTTTCCGACGTCAGCGTCCCCTCAATCTTATTCCAGAACTCACCCTTGAATATCTCCTTTCCCTTCGACAGAATCGAGTCCATCTTGTCCAGTGCACGAATACCTAAGTCCACCTTTGCGAGTTCCAAATCCTTTGTCGCTATCTTATCCTCTATCCGGTTCATCTGCCTGAGCAAAGCTCTTCGTTCGTACTTGTCCTTGTCCTTACCTTCCTCGTACAGCTTCTTCCACTTATCCTTCGATTTCCTTAGTTCCGGTATCGATTGCTCCTCCTTCATGCTCAATCGCATTCTCTCTTTCTCTATTTCCTCTTCACTCGGCAGTTTTGCTCCAAACCCAAATGTTTCCTTCAAACTTTCCAATCTTCCCATTTTTTCATCACCTCCTTTCAACAACAACTCCAAACTCCTTCTCATACTTCACCTTACCCATTCCTTCTTTCTCAAGGTCGTAAAACACCTTCTTTGCAACCCTTCTACCCTCTTCGCCGCCGTCTGTCGCTTCCTCCACCACGCGGTCAAGCACGGCAAAATCCTTGAGTTCCAATTTCCCAACCACATATTCTCTTACCGCTCTGACTCTCTCCTCATCAAATACCGGCTTGAACAAATCAATATACGCCTTTATCCGCTCATCTGATTCGTTGTAGAACACCTCGCCCGTCTCTAAATCCACCAGGCACAGTGAAACATACCTGCTAACGAAATTCTTGTGGAAATCATCTGAATTAACATGCTCAAACACCTTCTTATCGAATCCCGTTACCGATGCAATCCCAAGTACGTGGAAATAATTCCCAGGTTCCGCGTTGTCAATATACCTCGTCAACACCGAAAGCAACTCGGACAGCGTCACACTCCTCGTATCAAACCCGTTCTCATCATAATCCAGCAAATGCCCCAACACTGAAGCTTCTATTATTACCTTCGTCGCTTCCTTTCCAAAAAGCTTATGCTTCTTCTCCGCAACCACGTATCTTGACCGTAGGTTCAAGGGCAACTTCCTCATCGCTTCTTCGTAATTCATTTTCACCATGTCCAAAATTTTAGTCGCATCGTCAAATTTATGGCGATAGCTCCATGCGGTTATCCTCCGTTCCTTCCCCTCTATCGGGTCGTATATCGTTTTCGGAAGTTCATTTATCTTTATATCAAATCTGCCAATGTAGTTTAATTCCTGAATCTTTGCAACATCGCTCGTTACAAATCTCTTCACCTCGCCACCCTCTAAAATCGCCTTGATTTTCTCTAATCGCTCTTCCACTCCTCTTCTATCGTATTCCAACCCTTCTGTTTCGCCTTTTAATTCCTCTTCCTTCTTCGCCAGTTCTTCTCGCAGCGTATTGATATTCCTCAGTTCATCATCAAACGCTCTCATCGCTACTTCTTTCAATTCCGCCCGTTGCCTATCAGCCGCTTCTTTTAATTCAGCCTCCTGTGCATCCAGCGCCCTTCTTCTTTCTTCGATTTCTCCTATGCTTTCTGACCATGCACGCTCAAGCTGTTCATATCTCGCCCAAACATCTCTTTTATCATCCTCAAATTCCTCGAGTTTAGAACTCAACGCCTCCTTTTGCACTTCTTTTTCCACAACTTCTCGCTCTAATATCCTCAGCGTTTCTTCTAACTGCTCTTTTTCTTTATTAACCTCTTCTCTTTCTTCTAATTTCGCTTCTAAGTCGGAAAGACTTTGATTGAGGCTCTCTATTATCCTCTTCCTCTCCTTCTCCGACTCCTCCAAAATCGAACTTATATCCTCCTCAACACTTGGAAGCCCATACTTCTCGATGTATTTCCTCGCCGTCTCCTCCATCTTTTTCAGCCGCTCTCCATAGACTCTTTTAAACCCCTTTGCTAAATCTCCCGGAATATCACTCCTTCTTACTATCTCATCCATAATGTTATAGCCCTTATTAACGGCATCAAACGCTATCTTCACCAAGCCTCGTTCTTTTCCCTTTACCCTTGCAAAGTAATCCACAAGCTCATCAACAGAAAGCCGTCCTATTACTGCTAACTCCTCAAAACCTCGCAGAAATTCTATCTCATCCTCATTAAACCCATGTTCAGGATTTCGTTCTCCATTATCCAAGAAACTCACTACCAGCTTTAACTTCGCCATCGAAAGATTTGCCTCTAAAAATTCATTTGTCGCTCCTTCTCGGATAAATTTACTCTGGTATTCCCCTTCTTTTCCCTCTATTTCATCCCACCATTGTTTCCTGATGAATTCTTTCATTCTTTTCAACCTCTCCAAATCCATCTCCGGGCTAGCTATCTCCTTCGCCAGCTTATTCAACCTTATCAAATCTTCTGTTCCTATCCCCATCTTCATACCTCCTCATACCTGATATGATGACAAAATATGAACTTTTTGTCCATTTTTCTATTATTTGATAGTATTA
>JAGXOR010000033.1 GCA_023659785.1 Methanomicrobia archaeon LH_S13 | reverse complement strand
TTTGCATACACTTAAAACCACATAAGAGCATGAAAACTGGAACTGTTGAAAAGGCTGGGTGTTGCATTATCATTGGCTGGCATGGGTGTTCTACTGGCTTATGATGCCATTTCAAACGTTTCACGAGGGATAGAACCAAAAAGCATCGCATTGTTCGCTGTTTCTTTTTTTGGGGCTCAATTTGGTTTTGAGTTCTTAGATTCATTGACTGGTTTTATCATTGCGATTATGATTTGCTATTTTGGTTTCAAGGTCGGGAAAAAGAACATTGATATGTTGATGGACAGATCACCCGACGATGAACTATTGAAAGAGATAAAGCAAGAAGCAATGGAAGTCTCTGGTGTTCTGGATGTTCATCGGGTAAGGGCAAGACAATTAGGGGAAGAAGTGGCATTGGACATGCACGTGGATGTTGATCCTGAGATTTCAGTTCTGGAAGCTCATGAGATAGCTCATTCCGTGCAGAAGAAACTGGAAGAACTTGAAGAAGTTGAATCCGCTTTGGTTCATATATGCCCTTATGGCACAAAGATTGGAGAGGAAGATTAAACGAATATCCTCGCCCCTCACGAACCCAATAATACACAAACCCGTCTTCTCCGCGTTTCAACCGCCAAACTCGTTGTAGCACCCCTCGATGCGATGAGCGGAATATTTGAAACTGCGCATTTCAATGCCTTTTCTGATGATATTCGACCTGTACAATCATCGTGGTTGCGAAGTGCCTTCCGTTAATGAAAATTGATAACGGTTCTTCTTTTACAACTTCATCCCGTGATTCCGAGATGTGTTCTCCATTGAAGTTGATGCAATTGATTTCTTTTTTCATTCCTTTACTTACACCACCTTTGCGATCTCCTCAACCGTCTCCAAAAACTTATCCACCTCCTCCTCCGTATTGTACAAATACAAAGAAGCCCTGACTGTTCCCTCCAAACCCAAATATTTCATCAGCGGCATGCAGCAGTGATATCCAGACCGCACCATTATATCGGAGGCTTCGTCGAGCATAAGTGCAATATCATGTGGATTTACGCCTTCTATATTAAAAGATACCACACCTATCCTATCCTTTAGATTCGTAGAGCCATATACATGCACATTTTCAATATCCCGCAGCCCTTCCAAAACCATCCTCGTCATTTTCGATTCATGCGATTTTATATTATCCATATCAACTGCCTTCAAATAATCTACTGCCTTCCCAAGCCCGATACCGCCTGCGATATTTGGTGTCCCCGCCTCAAATCGCTCGTAGCCAACCGCCAATTTGTAATTGTCCTGCGATACTTCTTCTATCATCCCACCACCAAAAAAGCTCGGCTCTATTCCTTCCGAATCTTTCACCCAGAGTACGCCTGTCCCCGTCGGTCCAAGCATCTTATGCCCAGAAAAGGCGAAGAAATCGCAACCAAGCTCCTCTACATCTACTCCGATATGAGGAGCGGACTGCGCACCATCAACGAGCAATAAGGTATTATTCTCATTGCAAATCGCAGATATTTCTTTGATTGGGGAAATCGTACCTAAAACATTTGATATGTGTGTTACCGCAACCAATCTCGTTTTATCGCCGATAGCATGCTCGAAATCCGAAATGTCAAATATCCCACTCCTGGAGGGCTTCACGATCTTTACGCGTACGCCCTTCTCCCGCAGCCGTAACCACGGGAGGAAATTAGAATGGTGCTCCAGCAGTGTGGTCACTATTTCATCTCCTTTCGCCCATTTCAACCCGTATGCAACCATATTTATAGCTTCAGTTGTATTCTTCGTGAATATAACCTCTCCCTCGTTCGCACCAATGAATCCCGCAACCTTTCGGTGAGCGTCTTTATATCTCTGCGTCGCAAGCTGTGATAAGCGGTGAACGCCACGCCCTACATTCGCATTGTACTCACGGTAATAGCTCAAAACGGCTTCTAATACCGGTTCAGGTGTGAGGCTCGTTGCTGCACTGTCCATGTAGATTACACGCTTCATTATTGGGAAATCAGCTCTTATTTTATCATTCATACTTCATTCATACTCCCGCTTCTGTATCTGTATCCTTCAAGGTCAAGAGTTATATATTTGAATCCAATTAGTTTTAACTCTTTTATAATTCCCTCCCGCAATCCGAAAGCCTGCTCGTTTTCTTCTTCCATTACCTCTATCCTTGCAATCTCGCCGCTCGTCGCTAAACATGCAGAAGAGGGTTTATTCCAGAACTCTAACCCGATTTCTTTTGCTATCCGCCGAATATCTGATTTTGTAATTCCAACTTCAACAAAAGAATGCCATATTCAATTGATAAGAGGGGCATATAAAGATAAAGCATGGTAATAGTTGTGGGTTCGGGAGCTGGCGGGGCAACGGTAGCGAAGGAACTGGCTGCTAAGGATGTGACGGTAACACTAATAGAAAAAGGACCTTGGATAGAGGAGAAGGATGCCTTCAAACACTATTCGAACATTGATTCTGAAGTGAAAGTAATGAGAACATTCTGTTTGGGGGGAACCACCACGGTATCTGCGGGGAATGGAGTGCTCTCAGCTTTGTTAAGGATGCTGACTGAAAGAAAGGGTGCAAAGATAATTACGGGGATGCCAGTTGATGAGGTGGTGGTGAAGAGCGGGGAAGTGAAAGGTGTAAAAAGCGGGGATAGGATGTTCTCAGATGATATTGTGGTTCTTTCCGCAGGAGCCTTAGAAACACCTCGGTTGTTGAAAAAGCTCGGACTTCCCACCACTTCAAATTTCTTATTCGTTGATACCTTTATAACGATAGGAGGGTTTCTTGAAGGAATAGGGTTTAACAAGGAAGTAACCATGAATGCGGCCATAAAATTTAAAGATTTTCTCCTTTCTCCTCATTTCTCAAGCCATCTTGTGGATGAAAAGATAGTGAAGGGCGTAACAAACAGGGATGCTGTCCTCCTTTCAGAAGGGGCATCAATAGCCGGCTCTATTCTAGAGGAAGCCGGTGCTAACCCTTCAACCTTTGTATCCACATCATTAAGAGGTGCGCATCCGGGAGGGACCGCGAGAATTGGCGTCTCTCTTGGTAATAATCTGGAGACAGGAGTGAGCGGCTTGTACGTGGCAGACGCATCCGTGCTTCCAGCAGCACCTGGTGCACCTCCTATACTGACGATTGTGGCGTTGGCGAAATACGTTTCAAGGATAATAGCGAGGTGATTTCAAATCTCATCCTCGGCTTCATAGATATAAATAATGCGATAAGAGCAGAGTATAGAGGTATGACTTACTACTTCTGCTGTCCACATTGCCAAACAATCCGTTTTGTTTATTTTACTTACCTTTATAAATATAAATAACAATTGTTATATAAAAAGGTTGATAAGAAGTAGGAGGTATGAGTATGGATGATGAAAAGATAAAAAGAGAAGTAAGAGCTGGCTATGCTAAGATAGCCAAAGAGGGGAGTTCTTGCTGTGCTCCTGTGAGTTCCTGTTGTGGAAGCACACACTTAGCAGAGGATATCAGCAAGAGAATAGGTTATAGCGAAGAAGAACTTAAAGCGGTTCCCGAAGGTGCGAACCTCGTTCTTGGATGTGGGAATCCTGTCGCTCTTGCATCTATAAAAGAAGGAGAGACAGTTCTTGACCTTGGCTCAGGTGCGGGGTTCGATTGCTTTCTCGCGGCCGATAGAGTGGGGACGGAGGGCAGAATCATTGGTGTTGATATGACATCAGAGATGCTCGCGAAAGCCAGAGAAAACGCTGAAAAAGGCAATTACGATAATGTGGAATTCAGGCTGGGAGAGATTGAAAATCTACCTCTTGCCGATAATTCCGTTGATGTCGTTATTTCAAACTGTGTGATCAATCTTTCACCTAACAAAGCAAGAGTCTTTAAAGAAGCTTTCAGGGTGCTGAAACCCGGTGGAAGGCTGATGATATCGGATATAGTCTTGTTAAAGGAACTTCCTGATTTCATAAAAGACTCTGTCGAAGCGTATGTAGGTTGCCTTTCTGGTGCAATTATGAAGGAGGAGTACCTAAAATTGATGGCGGAGGCGGGCTTTCCGGATATCCGGATAATGGATGAGACTTCTTTTCCTATCGAATATATAGCTAATGATCCAACTGCAAAGGCTATCCTTGAGGATTTAGAAATGCCAATTGAAAAAGCAAAAGAGGTTGCAGGTTCAGTGACGAGCATAAAAGTCCGCGGAGTAAAGCCCGAATGATATGTAATCTCAGAATATATCCAATGCTGACCTTTCAACCTTCTATCCACGCCCTTAAGAGATGCGCATCCGGAGGGACTGCGAGTATTAGCATCACTACTGATAAAAATCAGAAGACCAATGTGAGCCGATATACGTAGCAGATGCATCGGTGCTCCCATTGGCACCGGGTGCACCTCCTATACTGACGATGGTGGCGTTGGCGAAATACGTTTCAAGGATAATAGCGGGGTAAAAGGATGGAAATAACAGAGATAGACGAGGTAAAAATCTCGAAGGCGATAATCGAAACATACATGAAGGATTTGCTTGATGCAACCGAAACAGAAGTTGCTATCGTAGGAGCAGGTCCTGCTGGCTTGACTGCGGGATATTATCTCGCGAAAAAAGGTGTGAAGACAGTGATCTTTGAGCGAAAACTCAGCGTTGGTGGCGGGATGTGGGGTGGGGGGATGATGTTTCCTCGTATCGTTATGCAAGATGCAGGAAGGGAGATATTAGAAGTGTTTGACGTTCCCTCACAGAAATACGAAGAATGTTACTGGGTTTCAGATGCCGTGGAAACGGTTTCAACGATTGCTTCCAAGACGATAAGGGCAGGCACTCGAATATTTAACCTGATAAGTGTCGAGGATGTGATGATAAGAGAAGGTGATAGGATACATGGGCTTGTTTTGAATTGGAGTGCCGTAGGGCTTGCAAATCTTCATGTTGACCCACTAACGATAAGAGCAAAAGTCGTGGTAGATGCAACAGGACACGATTGCGAGGTCTGCAGGATCGTATGCAATAAGATCGGTCCTAAACTGGCGACTGAAACAGGAGAAGTGATTGGCGAGAAGCCGATGTGGTCTGAAATTGGTGAAAGAGCAATTCTTGGAAACACGAAGGAGATTTATTCAGGCTTATTTGTTGCTGGGATGGCGGCTAATACAGTCTTCGGCTCACCGAGGATGGGTGGCGATATTTGGTGGTATGTTATTATCGGGAAAGAAGGCGGCTGAGATAATTTTAGAGGGGGTGTTGAGGTGAGAGAAGAACTGTTGAGGAGATATAAGGAATAAAAAAGGAGGGAATAAGAAAAAAGGTAGAAATTACGGATGTTGTATGTCCGTTGTGTGGGTGTGTATGCGATGACAGAGTAGTGGAAGTAGAGAAGAACGAAGTGAAGAAGGTAAGGGGCGCATGTGCAGTGGGAAAGAGCAAGCTAATGGGGCATGGAAGAATAAAATAAAAAGTCCGGCGATAAGAGAGAATGGTGAGCTTAAGGAATGCTCTTACGACGATGCGATAAAGAAGGCGGCGGAGATACTGGCGGCTGCGAGAAGACCGCTTTTGTACGGGTGGAGTTCTACGGTCTATGAGGCGGATAAAGTAGGAGTAGAGCTTGCAGAGGAGATAGGTGCGGTTATAGATAATACGGCTTCGCTCTGTCACGCACCTTCAGTGCTGGCGATTCAGGACGTTGGTCTGCCTTCTTGCACGCTTGGGGGGTAAAAAACCGTGCGGACTTTGTGATATACTGGGGTGCGAATCCCGCCGCTGCGCATGCCAACCATATGAAGCGATACTCGTATATTTCAAAGGGGTATTGGACAGTAGAAGGCAAAAAGGAGAAGAAACTTGTCGTGGCGGATGTAAGGGAGACGAAGACGGCGAAGATGGCGGACGTGTTCTTGCAGATAGAACAAGGGAAAGATTATCTGGTATTCTCTGCGTTAAGGGCTATTCTATATGGGCATGAGGACGTAGTGTCGGACAAGGTAGGTGATGTGTCAAAGAAGGACTTATTAGAGACCGTGAGGATGATGATGATGAAAGAAGCGAAATTCGGAATGATATTCTTCGGTAGGGGTGTGACGTGACGCAGACTGGAGGAAGGCACAACAACATCGTAAATGCAATACAGACGACGAGAGCAGCACATACACACACCAAGTTTAGTATAATGCCCATGAGGGGTCATTACAATGTAAATGGATTCAATCAAGTATGCACGTGGGAAACGGGGTATCCATTTGCCGTTGACTTATCCAGAGGCTATGCGTGGTATAACCCGGGAGAGACGTCGTCTACGGACCTTTTAGTGAGGCGCGAGTGTGATGCTGCGCTATTTATTGCTACTGACCCAGGAGCGCATTTTCCGGGCGAGTCAATAAGACACCTATCTAAGATTCCTGTTATTCAGGTAGACCCTTACGCGAACCTAACGACCGAATTTGCAGATATTTTTATTCTATCTGCGATAAGCGGAATAGAAGCGGAGGGCTGCGTTTATAGGATGGACAATATCCCTTTAAGACTGCGGAAGTTAGTAGAAACGGAATACATGGTGGATGGAGAGATAATGAAGGGGATACTGGAGGAAGTGAGGGCGTTAAGAGAAAAACGAGAAGAGATAAGGTCAATGGAGGAGATGATGGGCGATGGTCGAAAAAACAGTCTCTGAAATAAACGAAAGGATAAAGGATGGAAGCGTGAGGGTCGTAACCGCGGATAAGATGTCAGAGATCGTGAAGGAATTGGGACCGGAAGAAGCCGCAAAAGAGGTGGATGTTGTTACGACGGGAACATTTGGCGCAATGTGCTCCTCTGGCGTCTTCATGAACCTCGGTCATGCGGACCCACCGATAAAGATGAAAAGGATATGGTTAAATGATGTCGAGGCTTACACTGGGATTGCGGCGGCAGACGCTTACATTGGGGCAGCGCAATTGTCAGGGAGTATGGTGGCGCTCACGTGATAGAAGATTTTGCGTCTGGGAAGCCGGTAGAGGTCCGAGCTCTTGCATACGGCACGGATTGCTATCCTCGGAAAGAAATAGAGACAACGATTAACATCGAAGATTTGAATCAGGCAATCATGATAAATCCGAGAAATGCATATCAGCGGTATAACGTGGCAACGAACTCAACAGACCACACTTTATATACATATATGGGTATGCTTCTACCCCACCATGGAAATGCGACATACTGCGGCGCTGGAGAACTCTCACCTTTGTTTAATGACCCACTTTTTGAGACGATAGGGATAGGAACGAGAATATTCCTCTGCGGTGCTAAGGGGTATATCATAGGCGAAGGTACGCAGCATAATCCTAAAAATAACCTCGGGACATTGATGATGAAAGGGAATCTAAAAGAGATGAGCACGGATTTTTCAAGGGCTGCTATTTTTCACAAATATGGCACGACGTTATACGTTGGCATCGGAATACCCATTCCAATATTGGATGAGGAGATAGCGCTAAGGACCGGAGTAAGCGATGATGATATTGTAACGAATGTGCTCGACTATGGTGTTGCAAGGAGAGAGAGACCGGTATTAAGGAAAGTTTCATATAAAGAGCTTAAATCCGGAAATATCGAGCTAAATAGCAAAGAAGTGAGAACCGCACCGCTTTCAAGCTACTTCATGGCGAAGAAAGTGGCAGAGGAGTTGAAAGCGTGGATAGAAAGGGGAGAGTTTATGATATCTCAACCAGTTGAAAGGCTGAGAAGAGATACTGTTTTTAAGCCGATGAAACAGATAAAGGAGCTTCCGTTGGTAAAAGACGTGATGATAAGCGAAGAAGAGGTCATCACGATAAAAGAGGATGCTACGATTGAAGAAGCGGTAAATGTAATCATGAAAGGGCAATTTACGCATCTACCAATCATATCTGATGGCGAGAAGCTGGTGGGAATCGTAACAGCATGGGACATCTCAAAAGCAGTGGCAAAGAGATACAGGCGATTGGAGGAAATAATGACGAGGAGGGTATTAACTGCTGATTCAGAAGACCCTCTGGAGTTAGTGGTCCGGAAGTTGGAGAAATACAACATCTCTGCACTGCCCGTCATAGAGAGGGATAGAAAAGTCATTGGTATGGTAACAAGCGATAGCATAAGCAGGTTGGTAGGGAGGAGAGGGAGGAGAAGAGCATGAAAATAAAAAATAACAAACTCGTTTCAAAAGATGAGACAGTAACAAATGATGATAAAATAAATAGGGCTTTTCAGGCTTAGTGGTGGTGGTTGAAGCAGAGGGTAAAAATGGTGACAACATGTAATAAATGCAAAGCCCAAGCAATCATATTTCAGCGATATTCGGGCATGCATCTCTGTGAAAAACACTTCGCGGAAGATGTGGAGCGGAAGGTGAAGCGAACGATGAGGAAATATTCGATGGTGAAGAAAAATGACAGAATCGCTGTCGCAGTCAGTGGCGGCAAGGATAGCACCGTGCTCTTATATCTTCTAAATGAGATATAATAAAATCGGCACGAAAAATAACGAAAGAACTTAAAATCGAACACCATATCTTTTCATTTAAAGAAGAATATGATATTAGTCTGGATGAAATCGCTATCGGGAAAGAACAAGCTCCCTGCACTTTTTGCGGCGTGTTCAGAAAGAGCATCCTGAACAGGACTGCAAAATATCTTTCAGCAACAAAAGTTGCAACCAGGCACGATTTAGATAACGAGGCACAATCAATAATGATGAACTATCTAAGAGGGGATATTGGAAGATTGGCGAGATTTATACCGAGCAGGGTTCAAAAGGGATTTGTTCCGAGGGTGAAACCGCTTAGAGAGATTCCCGAGAGAGAGGTTCCCTTGTATGGCGTTATAAAGGGGTTGTATATGGATTCAAGGGAATGCCCTTATGCACATTTATCTTTGCGTTCACATATACGGGATATGTTGAACGAATTTGAGAATAAGCATCCGGGCACAAAGTACTCGATTGTGAGGGGTTCTGAGAAACTCTCGGATGTGATAAAAGGTAGCTATCCACAGGTTGGTTGATCTTTCGATGTGCAAGATCTGTGGAGAGCCCTATATGGAAGATGTGTGTAAGGCTTGCGCGTTATTGGGAGGGTTGAAATGATACAAAAAATATACAAAGCGATATTTTGCCTTGAAGACATGAGGGTAATAAGGTTTCATCAGAGATGCCGAGGAAGCATACATTGACAAAGGCGGATACAAAAGATTCATTCGATAGGATTGCAAAAACGCACAAAAGAAAGGGCTATTTCCTTTACGATGAGCTCACGAAGCGGAAGATTACTGGGATATTTCCGGGAGCGACGAGGGAGTTTAAGCTGAATACATACGGGTTGAAATGGGATCAGATTAAGTATCTTGCGGATGTATTTAAGGAGATCGCAGAGAAATATGGGATTAGAGTTGAAGAATGACCAAGATGTACCTTGTGAGATATTCAAAGATATTTTTAAAGTCCGAGCCCGTGCGTAGGCGTTGGGAGAACGCTCTTATCTCCAACATAAGAGAAGTTCTGCCGGAATGCCGGGTGAGAAGGGAACGGGGAAGAGGAAGAATCTGGTTAGAAGGTGCGGTGGATCCAGAGAAGTTGAAGAGAGTCTTTGGGGGTGTTTCTTTTTCTGAGTGTGAGTACTGCACACTTGAAAATCTCAATTCTTTTAGCTTAGACTTTTGCGATGAAATAGAAATAGATAAGGCGAGAACTTTCGCTGTTCGTGTTAAAAGAGTCGGTAGTCACGATTTCACATCACAGCAGAAGGCAGCAGAACTCGGAGATTTGATTTTAAATAAATTCAAAGGCCTTGAAGTGGATTTAGAGTCTTCGGAGAAGACGATTTTTGTGGAGATTCGGAATGAAGATTGCTATTTATTTGATGAAGTGATTAAAGGAGTTGGAGGGATACCTTTAGGAGTTGAGGGAAAACTTGTTGCTCTATTCTCTGGTGGTATAGACTCGCCTGTTGCAGCATGGCTTATGATGAAACGAGGTTGTAAAATAAATCCCATCTACTTTGACATCTCTCCCTTCTCAGATAAAAGCATGTTGAACCGTGCGAAAAGAGTTGCTAACATCTTGAAAGAATATCAACCCGATTTTGAGATCAAAGTGGTGAAAGATACGTTTTTGGAACGTGCAAAAGAGGCTTTGAAGAGCGCTGGGATTGAAAACTATACATGCATTCTCTGCAAGCGTCATATGTACAGAGTTGCGGAGTGCATAGCAAAGGAAGAGGGGGCAAAAGGAATCGTCACAGGTGAATCTTTGGGTCAGGTAGCATCTCAAACACTCGATAACCTTCTCGTCCTGGATGATGCATGCTCCCTTCCTGTTTACCGCCCTTTAATAGGTTTTGATAAGGTGGAGATAGAGAGAATAGCACAAGAAATTGGGACGTTTGACGCCTCAATCCTCCCAGCAAGCAGTTGCTCAGCCGTTCCTAAGAAGCCAGTGACAAAAGCAAAGCTCGAAAAAGTGCTGGAAATTGAGAAGGAACTTATCCTGGTACTATGAGGTGATAAATGATGCCTAATACAGATAAGTTAATAGTATCGTGGAATCATAAATATGCCTCTCTAAATAAGAAACTAAAAGACAACGATGAAGTTGCTGTTTTTCCTCCGGTGAGTGGAGGCTGAGAAAATGATTGCGAGAGATGATTTCTCAATTGATGAACTCATAAGGAAGATGAAAAAGCCAGAGATAGGCGCTATCGTGACTTTTTTGGGCGTGGTAAGAGAAGAAGGTGAGATAAAAGGGGTAGAAGTGGAAGTATATAGAGAAATGGCGGAGGAAGAGTTAAAGAAACTGAAGCGAGATGCTTTAGAAAAGTTTGACATCGAAGCGGTGGAAATAGTTCATCGAGAAGGTTCGTTGAAAGTAGGTGAGAACATCGTTGTCATTCTAGTGGGAGCAAAGCACCGGAAGGATGCCTTCAGGGCTTGTGAATATCTGATAGATGAATTGAAGAAGAAGGTGCCTATATGGAAGAAGGATTTGAAATAAACCTTTCTTTAGAAAAGAAATAAAGCTTTACCAAAGAAACTTACTTTATGCGGGTGTTCACAAAATCGCTTTGATGCTTGATCTAAAACAAAACCCGCTCTCTCAGGCAGGCAATCATTGCAATAGGAGCAAGGAAGTGCGCCCATTGCAAATGCTTTGTAATATCCAGATAGGAAGGCATGCCGCTCGAATTCAAACATCGTGTCGTGCAACTCTTTTATAGCATCCCAGAGGAAATGGTGTATATGTGATGGTTGGACTTCGAGATTCGGTTTAGCATCAAATCTCGCAACTATCGCCTTCTCATTATACCGTATCAGTTTCCTCGTTTCTTCCGGCGATGAGACATAAGGCGGGCAGCCTAGATGTTTACCATACGCGTTACATCCATCTCTGCATTTCCAACGAACCCAATCGCCTACTTCCACTTTTTCGGTGGAGATGAGTTTAAAATCCGGATGAATATGCGTCAATTCCTCTACCAAAGCATCCAAATCCTTTCTCATCTTTGTTTGCTCCGCTAATCATGGCAACTGTGCCATGCACCAGTCTCTGTTGCTATGCTATTCAAGGACCGGATTTTTTTATGCTTTCACAACGTTTTCCGACTGGCATGAAGGGCAGATCACTTTTTCTCCCATCCCGTCAAACTTGTTTCCGCAGTCCTTGCACCTGTATCTCGTTACTTCCATATTCTCTATTTCTAAATTGATGTCGCCCCCACCTACACTACACATCGCAATTACCTCCTTTGTTTTTAAATAGCTAACCTAACCTATTTTTATATTATAACAATTGTTATATAAAAAGATTGGTGATAAGTATGGGTGTGAACTACTCCTAGGCAGCGTTTCCAAAATAATACGGCAATATTTATATAGGGGTGGTTCCATACCTGATTTTATGCCATTCGTTAGCAAGAGGCC
>JAGXOR010000032.1 GCA_023659785.1 Methanomicrobia archaeon LH_S13 | reverse complement strand
TTGATAGCATCATACGAAGAGGTTTGAAACAAAATGTTTAAATCTCATAACCTAACTATCATTGATAACGCCATCGTGTTAATTCAATCAAACTAAGAAAATTAATAAAGCTGAAATGCAAAGATGGGGCTAAAGCTAAGAATACAGAATTTTGAAGTGCAGAGTAAGTACGCAGAGTTTTAAGATTGTTTCAATCATTGCTTAGTTTTTCTGGTGCCTTTGCGTTCTCTGTGTGCTCTGCAGTGAAATTTAAGGATATAGCAATTTCACTAAAAAATTCAACTGTGCCACTTTGAATATTCTTTCAGGAGCATCGCCAGTTTTTCACTACTATCGGCGTTTTTTATCATAATATCTGTTTTGAGCACATCCACTTCTTTATCCCCCTCCTTGCATTCATCTCCCTCATCTATGACAAGCACGTCCAAAAAGTCCTCATAACACTTGAATATACCATAGGGCGATATTTCAAATCCTTTTGCTTGCATGAATTTCCCCGCAGGTCCACTTACTGGCTTATTCTCAATGATTGGTGAAATCGCCAGCACTTTTTTCCGTTTCAGCATCTGCCTTATCCCTCTTAGACTTAAAATAGGTCCTATGCTTGTTATCGGGTTACTTGGTCCTATTAGTACCACTTCTTCAGACTTGGATTCCAGCATATTCAGAACTTTTTCCGATGGCTTTGCTGTATCTATTCCATCGAAATAAACGTCTAAAACTTCTGGCTCCCCCTTTTTTGACACCCAGAAATCCTGAAAATGGAGTTCGCCTTCAGGCGTAAGAATTTTCGTGCTTACTGCTCCGGGTTCTTCACTCATCGGCAATATTTTAGCGGCAATGCCAAAGTTTCTTACAAGCAAAGAAGTTGCTTCGGTCAGACTTTTCCCACTTCTTAACATTTCCGACCTGAATATATGCGTTGCTCTATCTCTGTCACCAATCATCATCGGCTCCTCGTGATTTAACTTTTCCAAAGCGGTATGCGTGTAAAAACGGTCCTCTCCAATGCCCCACCATTTTTCCTCGTCTATTACACCCGCCAATGCATAAATAACCGAATCTATATCAGGGCAAGCTAAATTTCCCGAAATCCAAACGTCTTCGGCAGTGTTAACGATTATTTTCAGCTCTTCTTCCTTGAATACTCGCTTCAGTCCCACCAACAGCTTTGGCGTCCCGGTCCCCCCTGATAGAATGATCATCTTTCACAGTTTATAGTTCTATATGCTTTTATAATCTTTTACCAATTTTTGTGATTACCTTAAAAAGAAATGGGCGAAGTGGAAGTAGAAGTAGAAGTAGGGAAGGGGACAAGAAACGATCTCCGCCACGATAGGCATACGGTGTCATTTAGAGAAACTTGATCGTGGAGAAACAATATAAACTCGCTTGGAAAATATGAAAGAAAATAATAAAAATCTTGCAGGGATTGCATTTGTTGGCGGGATTGCAGGTAGCTATGTAGGAGAGAAGATAGGACTGCATGAGAGTATAAAAGATTATATAGAAAAGATTTCAGCTTTTCCCATTAAAAGAAGTAAAGGAGAGAAAATAAAAGTTTCAAAAAATATTAGATATAAAATTTTCGAATACAAACCTACTATATTGCAAAGTGGCTTATCTTGCTCTGGTGCTCAGCAGGAATAATTTTCTTTACCTCTTTGTTGGGCAGTTTCTTTTTCGCAGGTATGCTGCTCTCTGAATTAATAGGGGACTTTTTTGAGGTTTTTTCTCAAATTATTCCATATTTCACGGGAGGTTTTATTACACTTACCTTATTTATCTTAGTAATTTTTGCTATAATCAGTTACATCTTTGCCGATCCTGAGGACAAAGGTCTTGTGAAAGAAACTATTTTTGGAAGTGTCTTCTTTGGTCTTTTTAGTGGATCAATCTTATGGTTTACTCTCTTTATACCTCCTATCATTATACTCTTATCTGGTATGATTACTCTTGCAGGATCGGGCTTTGTATTCCTTTTATTATTTGGCTCTGTAACACCAGTTATAGGCGTTGGTACATCAGCTTACCTATTAACTCAAAATACTACTATAGCAGTCATAACAGCTTTGGAACGTCTATGGTGCCGAGCATCTCGTTATTCGTGAGATAGCTGTAATACACGTCCTCTATCGTCCACGACTTCTCTCCGGTCTTTTTATCCTTTTTAGCCCTCGGTTCGACCTTTTTCTCCACGATGAGTCGCAATTTACCGTCGTATCCCTCCAGCGCAACGCGGGTTTCCGAGAGAAAAGTCTTAATGAGGTCTCTTATTTCATACCCGTTTTTTTTCTTATCCCTTTTTAGGCATCCTGTAATCAAATTAACCACGCCAACGCCCCATAGGAAGTTCATGAACAGTCCCAAGCCGTTATTTCGCATTAGCGCGGTATTTTATCTTTTCACCATTCTTTTTCCCCAATGCGATGGCTACGGCAATGACATACTGAAACTTTGCGAACCACACTGATAGTTGACTGACATCTTCGACAGAACCGATTGCTGATATAATCTTTATATATCCATGGGTATTTTATATTGGTCATAGTTCATCCCCCCCCTCATTATCTCTTAACACATCATAATAAATCTGATAAGGGGGGGATGATAATTTTTTCCTTAAAATCTAAAAAATTACTTTATAAATGCCTGATATACTCTTTCTTAGCACAGGGTCTTTCTTTAAAAAGAAAGTGTGTGATGAAAAAGAAGCTATTTACGCCATTAGAAGAGGGAAAAATAAAGGAATTAAAGTTAGGTGACGTTGTGTATCTCAGTGGTGAAGTATATACTGCAAGAGACAAAGCACATCAGAGAATCATAGAATACGAAAGGGAGGGAAGGGGAAAAGAAATACCAATTAAAAAGGGCGCTGTAATCTACCATTGTGGTCCAC
The DNA here is from genome assembly GCA_023659785.1 of Methanomicrobia archaeon LH_S13. Lineage (GTDB taxonomy): Archaea > Halobacteriota > Syntropharchaeia > Alkanophagales > Methanospirareceae > JAGXOR01. Next base: position 9,265 of record JAGXOR010000032.1, on the reverse strand, counting down.
TTATCCGAATGCGAGAAGAAGAATGGGAAATTATAGCTGCGGGTCCTACCACCAGCGCAAGAATGGAAGATACAACACCAGAGGTAATAGAAAAACTACGAATCCGTGCAATAATAGGTAAGGGAGGTATGGGCATTCTAACAAGAGAAGCAATGAGAAAATATGGATGCGTGTATTTCTCGATGACTGGTGGTGCAGCGGTTTTAGCTGCTACATGTATAAAAGCGGTAAAGGCAGTGTATTGGGAAGACCTCGGCATGGCTGAAGCAGTCTGGCATCTTCTTATCGAAGATTTTGGTCCTCTTGTAGTCAGTATAGATGCAAACGGTAATAGCTTGTATGAAGAAATAGAGGAAGAAGCGAGGAGAAAAGTTCTTGCCTTACTGTACAAATGAAATATAAAAAACTTATCCCAAAGATATATATTGAAAAGTACGGCATTGACAACCTCTGGAAATACATTCTTCCGAATGCTTGGCGGTTATTAAAATCATCCTCCCCCCGCATTTATTCTGACATAATCATAAGAAAGGTCGCATCCCCACGCTGTCGCACTCACCTCTTCCTTCCCTCTCCCCATGTCCACATCAATAAATATCCCCCTTTCCTTCATTATATCCCTCGCCATGCCGGATAAATCCACAAATTCTCCTTTCTTCACCATCAAAATTCCCCTCTGCATTTTCCCCTCTCCCCCTTTATCCTCGCTTTTTAAGCTTATAGATATGCTACCCGGCTCCATACCTCCAGAGATGGAAGAGCACCCAATAGCAGCTATTATACGACCACAAGTAAGATCGGGACGTTCACCAAAAATGGCGCTCTTCACCAACGGCGACCTGACTATTGCCTTTGCTATTTCCCGCGCATCCCTAACAGACGTCGTCCCTTTTACCCTTACTTCGATAAACTTCGTTGCGCCTTCTCCATATCTCGCTATTAGCTTTGCAAGCTCCTTGCATACAAAATTTAAACCTTCTTTAAAATCTTCCTCTCTTACCTCCCCCCCCCTGGTCTGTGGATACGAGCAATACCATATCGTTCGTGCTCATATCCCCATCCACCACGACCATATTGAATGAATTGTCAACAGCATCCTCTAAACTCCTTCTCAATGCTTCCTTACCCAAAGGGGCATCTGTATAAATAAACGCGAGCATGGTAGCGGTAGCCAAGCATAAGTGAGGGAACATCATCCCCGAGCCTTTTGCTATTCCCCCTATTACCACTCGTTCATCATCACCAGCATCAATACTTATTGCTCTCTCTTTATGAAATGTATCGGAGGTCATTATAGCCTTCGCGGCTGCCGTGCTACCTTTCTCATCAGAAGTTAACCCCTGTACCACTTCCCCGAGCTGTCTTTCTATTGACCCCATATCCAATTGTTTCCCGATGGGGCCGGTAGACGCAACAACTACTTCTTCTTTATCAACCCCTAACGAAGAAGAAGCGAGTTCTGCCATTTCTTCTGCGCCCCTCATCCCTTTTTCGCCAGTAAAGCTGTTTGCACATCCGCTGTTTGCAATTATTGCACTTATTCTTCCTTCCCCCCCCTCAAGCTGCCTCTCTGTAAATCGAACAGGTGCTGCCTTTATTTTGTTTGAAGTAAACATACCTACCGCTATTCCTTTTCCTTCTATCAAAGCTAACCCCATATTTCCCTCTTTTATTCCATATGCACTTACTCCTTTTACGGCGCAAAGCCCGCCTTTTACTCTTTTCATCTTCATTATTCCTGTCCCCTTCCGAATTGTAAATGAAAAGTTATTTAAATCATCCAATTATAATAACTATATGATAACCGGAAAGTAAAGGGCTCGTGGTCTAGTTGGTTATGACACCGCCTTCACACGGCGGAGGTCATGCGTTCGAATCGCATCGAGCCCATTAACTACACTATCTAACATTTATATTTAACTTAAGTATATCTATCTATATTCTATATTTAGAAATATTTTAGGTTGTTTGTCGAGGTAAGGTAGGGTAGGGTAAAGCAAAGCAAAGCAAGGATAAGTATGGTAATGGTAAGGTCAAAAGACGAAGGAGATAAAGCCTCTGAGGAGGGTAATAAAATGCATGATATAGATACAACGAAATATGTGGTTCATGCTAACATCACAGCTGAAGGTTTTGTTGAAAAATCCGATGTGGTGGGTGCAACATTTGGTCAAACAGAAGGATTGTTAGGCGAAGAGTTGGACCTGAGAGACTTGCAGAAGAGCAGCCGGATAGGCAGAATAGAAGTGAACATAGAGTCAAAGAGCGGGAAATCAACCGGAGAAATACTCGTTCCTTCTGGTCTGGATAAGGCGGAAACTGCGATACTGGCTGCTTCTTTAGAGACTATAGATAGAGTAGGTCCGTGTATTGCGCATGTAGAAGTTACAAAAGTAGAAGATATAAGGGCGACGAAGAGAAGGCGAATAACAGAGCGAGCAAAAAAGCTAATGCGTGAAGCTATTGAGACGAGCATAGACAGTGAAATGATGGTGAGCGAAGTGAAGCAGGCAGTGAGGATGGAAGAAATAACAAGTTATAAGGGCTTGCCAGCAGGACCAAACATAGAGAGTTCTGATGCTATATTGATAATAGAGGGAAGAGCAGATGTGTTAAATCTGCTTAAAAATGGGATAAAAAACACAATAGCCGTAGAAGGTACAAATATATCTCCTGTAATAGCCAAACTGAGCAAGAGAAAGACCGTTACGGCATTCTTCGATGGCGATAGAGGAGGGGAGCTCATATTAAAGGAGCTTTTACAGGTTGCAGATATCGATTACATCGCTATGTCGCCAAAAGGAAGAAGCGTAGAGGATATGACCTACAAGGAAATAACAAAAGCGTTGCATAATAAAATGCCGATAGAGCAGCAGGGGTATATTAAGGAAAAAAAGGAACAAGGACAAGAGAAGCCGAGGATACTACAGAGAAAAACTGTCAAGGTTAGGGGAGAGGAGCCAGGAGAGGGAGGCAATCTAAGTCCATTTAAAACGCACTTGCAAGAGCTTGAAGGCACGTTTAAGGCACGATTATTAGATGAAGAGAACAATATAGTAAAAGAGACTTCTGTGAGGGAGTTGGCAAAAGAATTAAAAGAAACGAACGAGAATGCGAAAAGTGTGGTATTTGACGGTGTGATAACACAGAGAATAGTGGACCTTGCAAGAGAGAAGGATTTGGATTGCGTAGTGGGGATAAAAATAGGTGACGTAGCTAAAATGCCCACATCCCTGAGGATACTAACTCCCGAGTCTGCCTAACATCAAGAAAAATCCCAAATCTCAAACCCGAAACTTGTTGCTTTGCTTTCTTTGGATTTGGGATTTTTTAAGCTTATCTGATATATCCCAATTCTTCTTCTCGACGCCTCGGGGTCTGTGCTTGCTCCATCTCCTTCAGTCGCCCCACAACCTTCTCCATTTCCTCTGCACGGTTTTCCAAAGCCTGCATGTCTATTTTGAGATTTAATGCCTGAGTAAGGATTTTGAGAACTGCTTGCGCACTTTTTGGGTCCACTAAATATCCCGAGGTAAGACCAAGCAAGCAAACCGCAGGAATACCCCTCAGTTTCCCGAGACCTAATAAAAGCCCTGATGCTCCTACGATGTTCCCTCCTGGCTCTTCCTCCCTGAATTCCACGCCATATTTTTTCATCTCATCCACAAGTTCAGCATCATTCGCAGCTCCAAGCACCGTTTGTCTTTCCACAAGCTGACCTATACCATATCCCCCCAGAGTGTATATACGAGAAACCCCGTATTGTTGTGCGAGGTCAAGCATCTTCTCAGATATGATATAATGCCCCTCATTCGTAACGCTCTGCTGGTCACCGCTGACGATTAACAAATCCTGCTTCTTCGATTTCCATGCATATATTTCGTTTTTACATAAATGCACTGTTCCGTTCTCATTTACCAATACTTGCGGTGGAAAATGGCACGAATATATCTCAACTATGGGCTCGGCCTCCAGCTCCTGTATTATATGCTCAGCAACTAATTTCCCCACGTTTCCTACTCCCGGAAGCCCCTCTATCAACACAGGCTTGTTCAATTTCACCTTTTTCCGCTCATGCACTTCTATTTCTTCCATATTTCATCATCCTTCTGTATTCCCCATAAGGGTCTTTAGGGGAGAATCTTGGAGGCATTGGATTCTTTGTTTCTCTTCCACACCTCCCACATACATCCTTTAGTGTGTATTCTCCACATATCTCGCATTTCCTTATCTTTGATTTCATAAAACTTTTCTTCTTAAAGAAAGTTTGTTTAAGAAAGATTTCTGTAAAACATCCCATATCCTCCATTTCTTTTTATTACTTCAATAGCAGTATTGGCAGCATTACTTAATACGCTTTCTGCCTCTTTATAGTCCGGAGCAGTGACACGTATCTTATATGTTGGTGCACCAATGTAGGAACATTTCGCCTTGACGCCGTTTGTATTCATGCTCGGTGGTTTTGATTCTATCACCTCTTCTGCCTTCTTCAACGCCTCCTTTATTATTTCCACACCATTTGACAAGGGACACGTAAGCTCTACATACCCTGTTATGTGCACTGAAGGCTGTTTAACATTGGCGACCGCCACTTCTTGTATTGCATCTGCGTATTCGTTTTTTATTCCAAGAGGAATCAGTGCTTTTTTGCCAACCTTTACCACCTCCACAAAAGCATCATATAAGCCACCATAAGCATCTACTAATTTTATCTCAACTTCATCGAGTTCATCGTTACTAATTCTAAATTCAGAGGATGGACCGGCGAGGGCGAGGGAAAGCCACTTCTTCGTTTTTTTCTCGTTCTTCCACTCCCTTATCCTCTCCTTTTTTTGCCCCTCTTTTACCGCCTTTAACGATAAGTCTATATGCCCTCTTTGAGCATCTACGTGCAGCACTTTGCATACGATCTTTTGCCCTTCTCTCACGTAATCTTTCAGATGTTTCACCCAGCCAGATGCTACCTCAGATATATGGATAAGCCCTTCTTTTCCTTCGTATTCCTCGAACTTAACGAAAACTCCAAAAGTCTTAAGCTCATCTACCGTGCAAACTACTAATTCGCCCTTCTCCGGCCATTCTTCCCTTACCATATCTATATCTCTACTCAAAGACCTTTATTACCCTGCTCCTTATTTCTGCTTTTCCTCCTTTCGGCACAACTAAGGTTCTTCCACAGACATTACATTTCGCACTCGTAGACGCATGGTCAAAAATGACCTGTTCATTTTCACAATCGTTGCATTTTACCATTATAAACTTGCTCCTCGTTTCTCTCTCTGTTCTCATTTTATTTTATACCCTCCTTCTGTTGAAAATAACTTATTTCCTTTAATAAGAGTTACTTACTTAGTTTTATTCCTTTTCCTCACACCGGTAACATGCTATAACAACGTCGAAAACAAAATAGCAATCATATTCATCGCCTTAATCAGAGGATTAATCGCAGGACCTGCGGTGTCTTTGAAAGGGTCACCCACTGTATCGCCCACGACTGCCGCTTTATGCGCATCGCTGCCCTTCCCGCCTAAATAACCGTCCTCTATCATCTTCTTCGCATTGTCCCACGCAGCACCACCGTTCGCCATCATCAGTGCGAGCATCAACCCGGAAACAATCACACCGATTAGCAGCCCGCCTAAAGCAATTGGACTGAATAAACCCACGGCTATTGGCACCACCACCGCAATCATCCCCGGCACGAGCATTTCCCTTAACGCTGCGGACGTAACGATGTCAACGCATTTGCCGTATTCCGGCTTTGTTTTGCCTTCCCATATCCCCTGTATCTCCTTGAACTGCCTTCGCACCTCTTCAACTACCTTGAACGCCCCTCTTTCTACGGCACGCATCATAACGGAGCTGAAAATAAAAGGCAAAAGCCCACCGATTAATAAGCCTACGAGCACGAGAGGGTCAAACAGGCTGAATTTGGACATAAACGCTCCCATCTCTACACCTACGGGTTTAACTTTATGTAAATAATCGGAAAAAAGAGCCAAAGCGGCGATTGCTGCTGATGCGATTGCATACCCCTTTGTTACTGCTTTCGTTGTGTTTCCAACGGCATCGAGTTTGTCGGTAGTATCTCTAACTTCCGGCGGTAAGTCAGCCATTTCTGCTATACCGCCCGCATTATCGGTAATTGGCCCGTAAGAATCGAGTGCAACGATAATCCCGGTAGTCGAGAGCATAGCCACTGCGGCAATTGCAATCCCGTACAGCCCGGCGATAGTCTCTCCCGTAACGAGGAAAGGCACGAAATACGCAACCAGTATCCCTCCGCAGATGATTATTACGGGCAAGCCAGTGGATTGCATACCAACTGCAAGGCCGGCAATCAGATTAGTGCCCGTGCCCGTATTGCTTGCGTCAGTAATAGCCTTTACAGGTGAGTGCATCTGCGTGTAATATTCGGTGACGATGACCATGAGAGCCATTATTACTATTCCAACGATAGCAGAGATGAAAACAGAAATACCTGCTAAGTCTGCGCCGATTAATGCCGCCGTTACAGGATAGAACAGGATAATGCTGAGCACAGCAGCGGTAATCACACCCTTATACAAAGTACCCATGATGTTCTCACGCTTTCCCATTCTCACTGCGAAGATTGCGACAATAGAGGCGAAGATGGCAGCCGCACCCAAAATTAGAGGATATTCAATGACTGCTAAACCCTTTCCTGCGGCAATGCCCGGAAAAACATCTGTTACTTCTCCTGCATTTATTATTAAACCACCAATTAGCATTGCTGCAATCGCCGTAACCACGTAAGTTTCAAACAGGTCGGCGCCCATGCCAGCACAGTCACCTACGTTGTCACCTACGTTGTCGGCAATTACACCCGCATTTCTCGGGTCGTCTTCTGATATTCCTGCTTCTACCTTACCCACCAGATCAGCACCAACATCAGCCGCTTTTGTGTAGACACCACCGCCAATCCTTGCGAATAACGAAATCAAAGAAGCACCGAAACCATACCCTATAATGAGGTCAACTGCATGTGGTCCACCGCCGTAGAGAATATAAAAACAACTTGTTCCAAGTAACGCAAGCCCAACGACTGCAAGACCTGTTACCGCACCACCTTTGAATGCTATTGCAAGTGCCTTTTGCACGCCTGATGATGCTGCTTGTGCAACTCGGACATTCGCTCTTGTCGAGACGAACATGCCGATATAACCCGCAGCAGCAGAACACGCGGCACCCGCTAAAAAACCTATTGCAATCTGCCCTGAGTCGAAAAAACCACCTTCAAAGGCATGCGAAAGTGCAACGAATAAAATCACCGCGATTATAACTGCAACAAGTGCGACAGTCTTGTATTGCCTATTCAGGTAAGCAGATGCACCTTCTTGAATGGCACCAGAAATCGCATTCATTTTAGCGCTGCCTGATTCCTGTTTGAGCGTATAAACTGCAAATATCGCTGCAAATATCATGCTTACAAACCCTGCAATTGGCGCTAACCACAACAAATCCATTTTTATATATAAAAAATAGGCACATTTAAATTTAAATAGAGGGTATATTTTAAATCTTATCTAGGGGGATGTAAATGCGTTTGCGTTCAGACATATTAAAAGAAAAAATCGAGACCTTACCGCACCGCACATTATTGATGTCCGCGGGACAAAAAGAAGACGATTTTGGCACGGATAAACCTTTTATTGGCATTGCGAACTCGTATAACAACATCATTCCGGGGCACGTTCACTTGAACGAACTAACGCAGGAAGTGAAGCGAGGAGTTAGAGATGCAGGCGGCGTTCCATTAGAATGGGGCGTGCCGGGTGTTTGTGACGGCGTTGCGATGTTTGTAGAGATGCGGCTATCTCTCCCAAGCAGAGAGCATATTGCAGATAACATCGAAATAATGATTCTTTCACATTCTTTAGACGGCTTGGTTGGCGTGACAAATTGTGACAAAATCACTCCGGGGATGCTAATGGCTGCGGGGCGTCTCGATTTACCGGCAATTATGCTTACCGGAGGACCGATGAAAGCAAACGTCATCGAAGGAAAGAAACACCATCCCATTGAAGGTTTTGGCGTCGTTGGTCAGGTAAAAGGAGGTGTGATGAGCGAGGAAGAAGCGAATAAAATGCTTCCTCTGCTCGCTTGCGGTCCTGGTTCTTGTGTCGGGCTCTTTACTGCGAATACAATGGCTGTTGCTACTGAGGTACTGGGTATGTCGGTGACAAAATGCGCAACTACTCTGGCGATAAACCCGGAGAAGAAGAAACAGGCGTATGAAACCGGTAAAAGAATCGTTGCACTGGTTAAAGAGGATGTAAAGCCGAGAGATATAATGACAAAAAACGCATTTGAGAATGCAATAAGGGTAGATATGGCGATGGGCGGCTCAACAAATGCTGTTTTACATATCCCGGCGATAGCCAGAGAAGCGGGCGTTGATATTAATGTGGAAATGTTCGATGAGATAGCGCGGGAAACGCCGAATTTATGTAAGATAATCCCAGCGGGGACCGATGAGATGGCAGACGTTGACCGTGCAGGTGGTGTTCCTGCGGTTCTTAACCGCTTAAAAGATATGCTAAAAGATTCGCCGACAGTAAACGGAAAATTAATAAGGGAGATAGCGGAAGGAGGAAAAGTGTTGGATGATGAGGTTATCCGAACTCTGGATAATGCTTATTTCCCTGAAGGCGGGATAGCAGTATTAAGAGGGAACCTCGCAAACAGCGCGGTAATAAAGCAAACCGCGGTTGCCAAAAAGATGATGGTTCATTCTGGACCTGCTAAGGTATTCTATACCGAAAAGGATTTGCTGGATGCAATAGAAGCGAAAAGGCTTGCCGAGGGAGATGTTGTCGTATTACCGTTCCAGGGACCTGCGGGGGCGCCGGGAATGCCGGAAATGCTGACGCCTACGGATGCGATAATGGGTGTGGGCTATAAAAAGGTGGCATTAATCACAGATGGTAGGTTCTCAGGTGGCACTACCGGTCCTTGTGTCGGGCATGCTGAGATGGAAGCATATAACGGCGGTGCAATCGGTGCGATACGAGATGGAGATATTGTAGAGCTAGATATTCCGAATAGGAAGCTGAACGTTAGGTTGAGCGATGCGGAGATTAAAGAGCGGTTGAAGAAAGTTGAAGTACCGGAACGAGAACTTACGCCGTTATTGAAATCATACAGGGAGAAGTTTACAGGGGTTAATTGTTATGGTGAGAAGGTAGAGGGTTCCAGTTTAAGTGGTCTTTCATAATCATAAGACCACCTCCACCTGAGGCTT
>JAGXOR010000031.1 GCA_023659785.1 Methanomicrobia archaeon LH_S13 | reverse complement strand
TAAGCTTTTCGATAATCTCAATGATGTTTTTTATAGAGTAGAAAAGATAGAAAAAAAAAACCAATTCATCTCCCACCTCTCGGAGGGAGACTTCTTGAGGTATAAGTTAAAACACCGTTTCTCCCGGTTAGGGCGGCAAATCCTGGGTCTGAGAGATCTTCTAAATGAAAAGGTCTCTCTATGCCGAAAACTGATAAAAAGAACAGTGTCAGGCTGGCTTCAACGCTTCCAGGTAATCCATCATAAGCCTGCCTGATTTTATTCACCATATCAGCAATAAAAGGAGCTAAAAGCCAGCCTCCGGCATAATTCACGTGAACAGTCCTCTTTTCCTTTTTCCTGACCAGCTTGTACAGGTCAGAGAGGTCATATTCCTCCAATTCACGCTCTATCGTCTTCACTGACACCTCAAGCTTGTATTCTTCCTTGAGATACCGCGATACCGCGCTACGTCTTTGAGTGTGGAGCGGGGGTGATCCGTGATATACTTCACTATCCGTCCGAATATTCGAATATTCGCTTTTTTATCTTCTTCTTAATTTATTTTTTCTTGTATAAGTGAAGAAAAAATGCTCGCAGTAAAACAAAAAAGCGTAAGGGTGAAGGAATTGAAGAACTACGGCTCTTCTGAGCGTCCTCTATATACGATAGCTGTGGAGAAAGAGATAACAGTAAGCGAAAGCCCAGATACAGTTCATAAAATCTTTACTGACTCAGGACTCATAACAAGGGAAACGATACCATTTGAGGTAGTATCGAATTTTAGAGGCTCTGCCGACGACAAACCTTTTTATTCCGCACTTATCGCGCACGAAGGCGACACAAAAAGATATGAGGTGATGGCAAGGGACACGGGTGGTTTTCTCAGGACGAGTATAAATTACGAGCCCGTGGTGTATCCCGATGAACTTCGGTTGACGCATCCTGCGGAGTTCTCTCGAATGAACATGGAAGTGGAGGAATGGGAACTTCATAACTACAAGCATTATTTTATGACTCTTATTGCATCCAAGCGATATGAGAGCTTTGATCTGTGGGTAAAGAGTAAAAGGGAAGAAGGAGAGGATTTGGACTTTACGTTAATAAAGGCAATCCTCGCGGAATCAGAGTTAAAGGAGAAAAAGGCGCCTTGCTCGTGGTATTTGAAGAGGCTTTTGGTATTTGATGACTTTGACCTGGAGGAGGAAGTGAGGAGAAAAATATCAGGAAAAAACCGAAAGTCTTTTTAACTATTGCGCGAAAGGTTGAATCCATGAGTATTGAAATGTTACTGCTATCTGCTCTTGCATGTACAGCCGTGTTATCCTCTTTAGCAGTCTTGCTCACCCGCGATAACTTCTATGCTTCTATGTTTATGTCCCTAACCCTGGTTATGGTAGCAGTCATTTATGCCCTTTTTGACATCCAACCGGTTTTCGTCTTAATCGTGTTCATTTTTGTAGGTGCGCTGGGTATGGTAACAGTGGCGCTTGCAGCAACGTACCGATTTGCCCCCGGGCGGAAGATTTCGTGGCTGTGGGCGCTGCCAGTGGTTATAACCGCTTTTGTTCTTGCGGTTTACGTTTATGCCGCCCAGCTCGCTCCCCTCGAAAAGATTCAATTTGCGCTTCAGGGATTTATCACGCCTGAATACCTCTTGCTCATCATATTCCTTGCTTCGCTCATGGTTCTATTGCTGTTATCAGTTTTAAAAATGGGGATTAAAGAAGGAGAAGGGGGGAGAAGCTGAATGCAAGCAATAGATTTATCAATAATTTATGTAACGTCCTTCGCAATCTTACTCGTAGGATACTTCATCGCGATTTCGTGTAAAGATTTGATTAGACTTCTTATATCGCTGGAGCTGATGTTTGGTGCCGTATTCATGTCCCTTCTCCCCCTTTTCTCCGCCATTAGTAATGCCGCATTTGGTATCGCAATCATCACGATTTTCACGAGCAGCGGCGAACTTTTAGTTCTTATCTATGCTATCGTAACGCTGGACAGGCAGAAAAAGAGCATCTACACAAGTTCCGTTACCATAGGAGGCGATAAATAAAGTATGACTTTAGCTTACTTCTTGCTTTTGCCTTTGATTGCAGTAGTAATAGCGCCTCTTCTATCGCCAAAGAAAGCAACTTATCTCTCCTCTTTTGCCTTTTTGCTCCCCTTCTTTGCTATACTCTATGGTCTATTCGGAGGCTGCCTGGGGAAGGTTCACCTGGCGAGTTTCTCTCCACCCATCGGTGAATTTTACCTCAATTTCGATTTCATCTCGCATGCGTTTGGACTCACCATTTGCATCGTTTCCGCGATGGTTGCGCTGTTTGCACTGCCCTACATGAAACACCGGTTTGAGGAGATGGAGCGGAATGCCGAGAGCGAATTCCGGAAATATATATTCTTGTACAACCTCTATGCGGCTTCTATGTTGTGGTTGGTTTACAGCGGCAATCTCGTCCTCTTGTACGTTTTCCTGGAACTCACACTCATTACTGCTTTCCTCCTTATTTACAGCTATGGCTATGGCAACCGGAAGTGGGTGGGACTGCTGTACTTCGTCTGGTGTGCCGTTGCGGGCGTTCTTGTGCTTGCAGGCATTGTGATACTCGCGTTTGAAAACAACTCGCTTGCGCTGGTCGTGTTGATGCAGGGAGGAAAAGTGAGCATTGTCGCGTGGGCGTTCATCTTCGCAGGAATGATAATCGAGCTGCCTGTTCTAGGTCCGCACGTATGGCTTCCGTGGGCACATGCTGAGGCACCCACACCGGTCAGTGCGCTGCTAAGCCCGTTAACCGTGGGTCTGGCGGGATATGTTTTGCTGAGAATTGCTCTTATTGATTATTCGTTTATTGAAACATATCGAATGCCCATACTCTGCTATGCGATATTTTCAAGTATTTACGCGGGTTTCTCGGTCTTCAAGCAGACGGATTTCAAGCGGCTGCTGGCTTATTCCACGGTATCGCAGATGGGGTATATGCTGGTAGCACTCTGTCTCGGACCTTTCGGGCTTATAGCGGTAGTCATTCAATATATGTCGCATGCGTTCGGTAAGTCAATCTTGTTCGCATCCGCAGGTGGGATCATCACGGTTCATCATGGTCTGCGAGACCTCACAAAGATGGGCGGTTTGCACGAGTCCATTCCCGCGATTTCCAATGCCGCTGTGGTTGGATTCCTGAACCTTGGAGGGATACTGACAGTGGGCATGCTTGGCGAGTTTTTCATATTAAGAGGTGTTGTGGATACTTTCCTCAGACCCGAATCTCCCTCTTTCCTTGGCTGGACAGGGAGTTTACCAATCATCCTGGCAGTGATTTTCATGTTCATCCTCTCGGTTTGGTATGGCTTCTGGACGATAAGGAAAGTGTTCTATGGTAAGCCGAAGGATACGAAAAGGCTGGAGATAAGTAGGTACTTTTATGTTCCTCTCTTTATCATCGGCATTGTTTCCGTGCTGTTATTGTTCCCGCCACTGTCAACGGCGTTAATTCAGGGGCTTAACGCGATTACAGGTTTGGGGTTAGGGGGTGCTATGCCATGATAATTGATGACTGGTTAGTTTTCCTGCTGCTTTTTTTAGCCCCCGTGCTTAGCAGTATTCCCATTGCTTTAGTGTACAAGAGTGATAAATGGACGGAGAAACTGCCTTATCTTTCTGTGTTCGGTATTTTCATCTCAGTGCTGATGAGCCTTTATATCTTTACCTCCTTCCCAGAAAATCAGCAATATGCCTACACGTGGATTCCCGACCTTGGGATAAACTTCGTGCTCATTACTGATTATTTGAGCTGTTATATGGGCGTTATAACCGCAGTTATAGCCTTTTTCATCGCTATTTACGGCTTGGATTATATGAAGGGAGATTACCGACCCTCGTGGTACTGGTTCTTCTTTAATCTGTTCACGGCGTCAATGCTGCTCGTTGTGTACAGTGACAATCTGTTCCTGCTGTTTGTGGGCTGGGAAGGACTTGGAGCAGCTTCATGGGGTTTAATCGGGCACTGGTTCCGTGATGATGACGAAATTGCATACGTTGGCGTGCCCAAAAGGAAAGTAGGACCGCTGGAACTGAGCTGGCCACCGAGCTTTGGCGGCTGGCGGGCAATCTCAACGATAAGATTTGGCGATGTACCCATGTTTTTAGCAATCGCGGCGATTTGGGTACTCGCAGGCAATCTCAACATATCGGAGATCAATTGGGAAACACTCTTCTTAAATATCGGTGCTGCTGGAACAATAATCCTACTCGTTTGTTTCCTTATGGGTCTGTTCACCAAGTCTGCGCAAGTGCCGTTTTCTGAGTGGCTAATGACTGCGATGACCGGTCCTACAACTGTTAGCGCACTTCTTCACTCAGCGACCATGGTAGCAGCTGGTGCTTTTGTATTCATCAAGATTAGCTGGTACATAAAACCCTGGGAATTGCATCATGTTCCAGGACTTGAAATTGTATATATCATTGCACTGTTCATAGGGTTAATATCTGGCCTGTATGGTGCACTTGCGGGCTCCGGGATGCTGGAGAGGAAGGTCTTGCTCGCTGCCTCTACAATGTCGAGCATTGGTCTGATGTTTGCTGTGGGTGCCGCTTCTTTCTGGATTCACGAGGAAATAGCAGGCATAAATTTAGCTCTGCTCGTTGCTTTCTGGTACATGGCGGTGCATGCATTTGCAAAAGCGAGTTTATTCCTCGTATCCGGTCATTTAATCCATGCCACGCACAGCAGGTTCTCCTGCGGCGGTTTCGAGTTCGGGAAGCGAATGAAAATTCCTTTTATTGTTACTATCATTGCTACAACCTTCCTCGTGGGTATACCGCCTCTTACCGCTTACTGGGTGAAATCAGCAATGGATAAGAGTATGGAGATTCTGTGGCATGAACACCACATGCTCCTCCCGATTATCCTTCTAATTCTCACTTCACTGATTTATTCCGCGATTATGGCGAGATTCCTAAGTCTTAATTTTGTAAGGGGTGAGAAACCGGAGCATGAGCATTTAGAAGGCGGCGGGTTGATGAAACTCGGCTATACGATGATGGTCTCAGTGCTCTTCATTTTGCTTTATCTTATTTTTACAAACGCGGAGACAAAGGGGTTTGTAGACGCGGGATACGCATCTGTGTCGTTTGCGGTGGGCGCGGGTGCATTAATTGCCTATGTAATCGCCGTGTACGTACCGAGATTAAAAGTCTTTTCCCGGGTGCCGGGTACTTTCTTCAACGACCGGATGTATCTACCCTTCCTTAACGATTATATCATGCCGAAAACAGGCTTCTTTATCTCTCGTATTGTCCAGAACTATGGAAACCGCGGTATTGACGGATTTTTCAATACCCGGGTAATACCGGGTTTGTTTGGTATAATATCAAAAGGAATCAGGGCTATTCAAACCGGATACCTCAAGAGTTACGTTAAAATTGTGCTTGGTCTTGTGATGGTGTTTCTTATAGTAGAGTCATTATGGGGGCTGGGACTATGATGGGACTGACACTTAATGTGATGCACATGGGAATGCTGAGTGCTTTAGTTATTTTAACGCTGGGCTCGATTGGTTCGTTTAAAAACAGCAAATTGGGATTCTATGGTACGATAATAGCACTTGTAATTGCATTTTCCGCTATTACCATTACCGTTTCAGCCGCGCATTTTCTCTCTTACGGCATTTTTATCCTTGCAATAGCCATCATCAACCTGGTTTCGCTGGAAGCGATAAAGAGCGAGATTAAGGGCGTGGACTACGGATTAGTGGGTTTGATGGCACTTGCAACCATGTACATCTTCAATACGAGCGAGTTCGCACTGGTGCTCGCAGCTCTTGTCCTCGTTTCTGTACCTACTTATATTCTTGTTATGATCAGGGAGGGAGGCGCAAACGTAGAGGTTGGCATCAAATACATCACGTTTATGGTTCTCGCCACCGTTCTGTTCTTAATCGGAGCAATTATGCTGGTTTACACAAAGAGTGCTTTTGATGGTTCCCTTTACGTGCTCGGGTACGTGATGCTTGTGCTGGGTTTGTGTCTCGAAGTTGGCGTTGCACCGCTGCACGAGTGGGTACCTGATGTCTTCTCGAGTGCTGACCCGATACCGATTTCTATCATCGCTTCGCTTGCGAAAATCGTTCCCTTTATCGCAGCTTTGTGGATACTGGTTTACACGTCCAGCGATTTAACGTTGTCAATAACCCTGTTCACGGCAGTAATTGCAGCCATATCTATGTTCGTCGGTAATATCGGGGCTTTAACGTCAAAAGAGCTTGGACGTGTTCTCGGTTACTCTACGGTCGCAAATATGGGTTATATCCTTTCATGTTTTGTCGTAGTAGCTGAGCCCAAATTTATATATCTTGCACTTACCGGTGGATTGCTCATGCTGTTCGCAAACGCAGCGGGTAAAATAGGGTTTTTCAATGCGATAAAAGGAGGAGGTGCATATTCTCCTTTGATGTACCTTCTCGCCTTCTCGTTTATCGGCGTTCCACCGTTAATGGGCTTCTGGGGCAAGCTATTCATTCTCCTGTCTCTGGCTAAAATGGAATACTTCTGGCTGGTTGCTATCGTAGTTATAAATTCCGCAATATCCATTCCGTATTATGTTCGGCTTGCAACTGAACTCGGGGTGGAGTGGAAACCAAATCTAACGAATTTTATCTGTCTCGCAGCAGTGGTAATGGTTCTGGTTACCGTTTTCCTACTGCCCGTGGAATGGTTCTATTCAACTATGGAGGTAATTGCACAGACGGTTGGTATAGCAATATAGGAGGAAAAGAGAGAAATGATAGGAAACGTGGTGGTTGTCGGTTTGGTGCTTGCGGTTTGCATACTGATGGACATCGTATTTTTTACCCTGATGAAAATCTGGCCGACGTATTATCCCTCCAAAGTGAAGCAGTCGAGATGGGAATCGGGAAATATGCCGATAAGACTGCCGAAATATACACTTCCTATGCCCTATTTCGGGTTTATGTTCATGTTTATGGCAGCGGAGCCCATCCTCGTTATTATCCTCTTATTTTCTGCTTATCCAACTGTTTACTTCTACGCCGTTTTACTGCTGTCCCTCTTACTTTTATTGCCGGCAATTTATGTGGGCTATAAAATCTCGGTTGAGGAGAGTATATTAAAATTAAAAAAATAGGAGATAAAAAAAGTGGGAATAGGAAGAATAAGGGGTTTTTTATGGCGTCCTGCAGAAACGTTCGACGCCTCTAAGGAAGAAACGCTCAGCGATGCATACGTGTATTATTTCACGCTATTAGTGCTTTTTTCAGTTCTTTTAGCGGCGGTAATTGGGATTGTTTTAGCAAATCCTGTGGCACAACGTATTTTAGGCATGGCACCGGATTTAGAACTGCTGAAGATTATAATCGCTATGTCTGCAAGTGGAATTATCTTGGGTGGAACCGTTGGAGTGCTTATCGCGGGTATCTGGATGCACATCTGGGCATACGCATTCGGCGGTATGAATGGATTAACACAGACGATAAAGGTATTGATGTATGCAGCAACGCCATTGCTTGTATTGGGCTGGATTCCCGTTATTGGAACGACCATAGGTGCGATATGGTCTCTTCTATTGCTACTAACGGGGCTGACGCAACTTCAGGGGATGTATTCGGGAAGGGCAATCCTCGCTCTTGTTGCCGCTTTACTCGTGCCCGTGGTCATCATAGGGATAATAGCAGCGGTATTTGGTCCCGCAATGCTCACACACATATATGAAGTGAGATAAAAAATTAGAAAAACATTTCTTTTGTAAAAAGGAAAATGGGTGTATATAAGGGAAAAGAAGATGGAAGAAACAGAGAAGGATAGGAACATACGCATACTCCATTCAGGTGTGTTTACACCTTTGAGGAGATGGGCGACGAAGTGGAGCCTATGGCCATGTCATTTCCTTACTTCCTGCTGTGGCGTTGAACTGGCGCATACGGGTGCATGCGGCTATGATATGGAGCGATTAGGCACGTTAAATATGGGTATCTCGCGCCAGGCGAACTTCATCATGGTTGAGGGTACGATAACGAGGAAAATGGCACGTGCACTGAGAATCGTCTGGGAGCAGATGCCTGACCCTAAGTTCGTGAATGTTATAGGTGCATGTGGTCAGCGAGGCGGGATATTCTGGAACAGTTATAACATAACGCGTCCTTCAGACATCGTTCCCGTTGATTTCTTTATCCCAGGATGCCCGATAACGCCCGAGAGTCTCTTGAGGGGTGTAAGAGCGGTTCAGGAGAAGATAGAGGGGAGGGATAACACAACAATGAGGTTTAAGCACGTTGAATTGCCCTCAGGAGATGGAGAACAAGAACAAAACAGGGCGCCAACCACACCAAAGATATTTGCTCCCACTCCTTTAGTCCGGGTAGACGTGTCGAGGGACGCAGATTGGGCGTTTGGTAAGGACATGGTGAAGAACCTGAAAGCTCAACTTAATGGACTTTATACTTCCATCACAATCACCGATAAAAACAGGATAGCAATAAAAACGATGCCTGAGAATCTGGTAGAAACGTCACGAAAACTAAGCGACACGATGGGTGTAGACCATGTGAAGAGCGTGAATGTGATAGACGTGCCGCATGAAAGGAAGTTTATGGTTGAATATATGGTTTCCGGATATACCGAAGAACTTATGCCCGTTATTTTAACTATTTTCACCGAAATAGGAAGAGAAGCAGAGCCAGAAATCACGAGTCTCGCATCACTATGGGAAAGTGCAAATTATTCGGAAAGGGAGTTACACGATTTCTTTGGTGTGCAGTTCAAAGGAAATGAAGGTATGAAGGGTAAATTCTTATTAGCTCCTGATACGCCTGATACGCCATTAAGGAAGGACTTTAAGCTTGAGGAGGAGCATTATACGATAGAGGAAGGTGTTCCACTTACGCCCGCAATCACCCCTCCTCATTATACGCCTCCTTCCTCATCATCCTCATACTCGGAATTCGAACTGGAAGACCTTAAGATGCCGACTTATGAGGACGTTTTGAAAGAGGCGGAGAAAAACGATGAGTTCGTTGCTTTTATAGGTCCGCATCACTCAGGCAGTGGGCATCTGAGATGGGTAATGCGAATGAAAGGGGACATAATTAAGGACGTCATCCCTGACCCAGGATACGTTCACAGGTCAATGGAGAAAATTGCTGAGAATAGGTTGTACATCCAGAATGTTCCGCTGACTGAGAGACCCAACATAAGTGACCCGATAAATATGAACCTTGGATATGTCCGTGCGATAGAGAACGCACTTGGAATAGAAGTTCCGGAAAGGGCGATGTATATAAGGACGATAATGGCAGAACTTTCGAGGATAGGGGCGTTCTTCTATGATATGGGTATATTCCCGCTCTTTATGGGCCATTCAACAGGATTCATGTATTCCTTTGCGATACGTGAAATGGTACTCGAATTGATGGTGAGAATGACAGGTTCGAGATGCACTCCTTCATTTATAATCCCTGGTGGGATACGGCGAGATATTTCCGATGACGTTCTCGACCGTACGAGAAAATTCACTACCGCCATTTATAAACGATTAAAGAAGTATGAGAATATTTTCGTGTATAATCCGGTGCTTATATCGAGGATGAAGGAAGTGGGCGTCCTGACGAGGGAAGAGGCAATAAGATGTGGAATTGTAGGTCCGTTCTTACGAGCATCGGGAGTGGAATATGACGTCAGGAAAGCAGAGCCTTACGAAGTTTACGATAAGCTTGATTGGGAAGCAACGACGGGCGATGCCGGAGACTGCCTGGGACGGATATTCGGCAGGTTAGAGGAGATAAAGCAAAGCGTGGAAATCGTGCGACAGGCGGTGGATGCGGTGCAAGGGATGCCGAGAGGCGGTGTGATAAGTGAAGAAATCCTCGGTGATTACAAAGCAGCTTCTGACGACATACGCGGGTACTTGTACAACGTCTATGGCAATCTGGTTCTCCCCAAAGGCGAGTGGACTTCCGTTACCGAGGCAGCAAGGGGCACTGTCCTGTACTCCATTATAAGCGATGGCGAATCTAACGTTCCTTATCGTGTGAGGATTATAACGCCCTGCTGGATGAACCTGAGGGGGATAATAGAAGCGTCAAAAGGAGAGCGGGTAGCGGATTTCTGGACGGTCTATGCCAGTTTTGGATACTTCCCGCCAGAAGCAGATAGGTAGATAAATAATAATTAGGTAGGTAAGAAAAATGACGGAAATGATAAATACACTGATGGAAACCGTGATGAGCAATCAGGTGAGTATACCTCTTATAGAGCCAATGCTGGACTCGTTGCCTGAAATCCCGATGCTGCAATATATGGTCGCGTTTATGCTATGGAAGCCGCTTTTTGCACTTTTGATTTGCCCTGGCCTCACGGTCGGTGGTATTACACTGTTATTCTTCCCGTGGATAGAGCGGAAACTATGTGGAAGGGCACAGTGGAGAGTAGGACCACACGAAATAGTATGGTGGTTAGGTGGAGTAATCCAGCTACTTGCAGATTCACTGAGATTCCTTTTCCAGGAGGTGATAGTGCATAAGGACGCACATAGGCCTTATTTCCTGCAGTTCCCATTCCTATCGTTCATGATTTTCCTGTTGCCGTTGCTGTTCATCCCTGCGGGAACGATTGTAGCGATACAAACGCCGTATGCGATACAGATAATACTTGCATTGGTGTGTCTATTCCCGTTGTTCATTTTAGGGCTTGGTTGGGCATCAAACAGCCGATTTGCTTATATCGGAACAGTAAGAGAAGCATTCATGTATTTCGCGTATGAGATACCGTTCATCATGGCGGTAATCGCGATGATTATTTTATATAAAACGTCAGACCCACTATTGATGGCAAGTAGGCAATCTATACCAGGGATAATACTCAATCCCGTTGCCGCACTGGTATTCTTTATCGGCGCTGCGATGGCGACCGGGAGAATGCCGTTTGAGATACCGGACTCTGACCAGGAGTTATGTGCGGGACCGCATGTAGAGTATTCGGGGATTGCATTTGGGCTTATCTACGTATTGTGTTACGAGAAGGGATATATTTTGAGCGCGCTTATGACCATTTTGTTCCTTGGAGGCGGGAGTGGTCCGGCGATTGCGGGTCTCGGCGAGTTATCCGGTGTTTTCTGGTTCGTGGTAAAGACGTATCTTGTGCTGACCACGTTGTACATGCTTCGTGCGGTATACCCAAGATACAGACTTGACCAAGGCTTGAAACTGGGGTGGTCGCCTATGCTCTGCTTAGCTTTAATCGGCCTTGCAATATCATTAGTAGAAGTGGGGGTGATGGCGATATGAAAATGAAAAGAATGAAGAAAGTTGTAGGACCAGAATATAATCTAAGCGAGAAGATAAAGACGAATGTGTATGCCGTAGGTGTAGCCATGCAGGAATCGGTATATCCACATACAATGACGGTATTTTATCCGAAAGAAAGGAAGAAGATGCCGGATAATTACAGGGGATTTATACTGTTTGACCCGGACAAATGTATAAGCTGTTTCAATTGCTCGTTTGTATGTCCTGCAAATGCGATTCGGATGAAGGAAGCACCAAATAAGCGATATTATCCCACAGTAGATTATGGGCGGTGTATTTTCTGCCATTTCTGCATTGACTCTTGCTCCAGTGGTGCATTGAAAGCGACAAAAATACACGATGTCGCATATAAGGATATGGATGAGATGTTCACACCCACGGAGGAAATGATAGAATTACCGGAAATAACCAGAGAGGACAAGAAATACGTGGAATACGAGATAGAAGAGGACGATTTGCATTTGAAGAGGACAAAGGGTGAGGACTACCTTTTTGTCGAAGTGCCGCAACCCAAAGAAATTCCAATGGTGTCCACATGCATAGACCCGGATAGCTGTATTGGATGTCGGGTTTGCGCAGAGGTATGCGAGCATAGTGCGATTAGTGCCTCGGTGGAGGATGGTGGAACACTGAGAATGAAAATAGATACAGATGAATGCACGGGCTGCGGATTGTGCGTTAAGGAGTGCTCGATGCAGATATTGAGGCTCGTAAAGAAGTGAACTACTCCTAGCTATCGCAAGGAGCTTCCGAACTCACTAAAAAAGGTTCGGTTATGGGCACGTTCACTGGCGCCCCAGCAGCAGAGATATACTCTGTTCCTCGTTCATTTACTTTTATCACTGGTATTCCTTCCCATTTGGCTTTGTAATCCGAGGTGCAAGCTACGAAGACGATCTTTCGAGAGATAACATGGAGATACGCATCTA
>JAGXOR010000030.1 GCA_023659785.1 Methanomicrobia archaeon LH_S13 | reverse complement strand
CCTCAGTTCTTTAATTATTCTCTCTGTTGGCCTTTTGCTTCTTCTCAAACCATAATAGCGAGCACAAAAAGAAGTTATGATAGAAACTAAATCCTGCATCAGCTCCTCTTTGTCTTCCGTTGTTTGATTAACCACCTCTATTTCACCCCCAAGCGGTAATAAAAGAGTAGCGAGGTAATTATAACCAAACCGGGTTAATCTGTCCTTATGCTCTACGATTATCTTTGTCACTTTTCCTTCTCGCAATATCTTTTGTAGTTTTGGTCGGTTGTCATTTACCCCAGAACCTACCTCTTTAACGACTTCCTTTATCTGATAACCCCGGGCAATAGCATATTGCGTCAATCTCTCCGCTTGACTATTAAGATTACTTTTATTCTCTGAAGATGAAACGCGAGAATAGATAACGACATAGTCGCCCTTCTTCGAAATTCTCTCTTCGGGCACAATAATAGTGCCGCTTTCCGTCTTGAAAGCCCCTTTTATCTTCCCCGCTTTGAACCATTCCCAGGCAGTGCGATAACTTATCCCTAATTGCTTCGCGTAAATAGATAGTTTCATGTGATAAATATCAATAAGAAAACATCCTATATAAATGTTTAACTATCTCTATCCACAGTTAACTATAAAACCATGTTGCTTTAATGATACACGGTCGTCTTTGGAACGTCTGAGATAGCAGCCAGCCCACCACTCATATCGCCATATAAAGTGCAATAACCAACTGCCAGCTCTGACTTATTCCCTGTTGAAAGGACGAGGTAGCCAAACTTATTCGACAAAGCCATCAAGATATTTCCGCGAATCCTCGCCTGGATATTCTCTTCTGTTACGTCTGGCTCTATGGACACGCCGTTCAAGCGAGCAGGGAGATTCTTCACGGTTGATGCACTGTGACGACTTCCATTGTAGACAAAATGCGCAATGGGATGTTTATCATGCCTTGATACCAGCACTGCGAGATTCACCTGGCGACGGCGACTCCTCTAAGGGTTGTATCCCAACTCCGCCAGAGGACAACTAACCCCAAAGAATAGCACGGTCGTAAGCTAAGGTTTCTTTATCTCCCGGGAAAGAGGATGGTTATGGCGCCATTTTTGTTCCCGTAATAAAGTGCAATTAACAAACCACGAGATTTCACGAGATTAGCACTAAAAACTGATTGCTATTTATTGCCCTTTCATGGAGGTCTGTGTAATCTTGTAGTTATTGCGGTTAACCTGACAATGTCTCGAAAACGAAACCCGCCTTCAATATCTCATTCTCTTCAAAATGCTTACCAACGAGTTGCAAGCCTATTGGCAATCCGTTTGAAAACCCACAGGGAATGGATATGGAAGGAACACCAGCCAGATTAATCGGCACCGTATTAACGTCAGCGAGATACAAAGAAAGCGGGTCTTTTATCCTCTCGCCGAGCTCGAAAGCAACAAAAGGCATCGTTGGCATCGCTAACATATCCTGCTTTTTAAACGCATCCTCAAATTCGTTTTTTATTAACGTGCGCACCTTTAACGCCTTCAAATAATATTTACCGTAATAGCCCGCGGAGAGAGCATAAGTGCCAAGAATAATTCGTCTTTTCACTTCTTCACCAAATCCTTCGCCTCTTATCTTTGAAAACGTAGTATGCCAGTTCTCGTCCTTGCCCAGGCGAAGACCATATCTCAGCCCGTCAAACCTCGCGAGATTTGACGATGCTTCGGAGATCGCAATAATGTAATAAGAAGCGAGTGCGTATTTCAGGTTCAGTCCTCGCATGCTTATTTCCTCGACAATTGCACCAGAATCCTCGAATTTGTGCACTGCGTTCCAAACGGATTTTTTAACTGCTGGAGAAACACCCTCGATAAACTCCTTTGGAACCCCTATCTTCATGCCCTTGACCTCTTTATCTATATCTATATCTATATCTATATTTGCATCTTCATCCCACTTTAGCGAAGAAGCGCAGTAGTTCATTGCAGCATTATTCTTTATCTTTACCTCCATGCTGTCCCTTTCATCCTTCGCGGATATCACTTCTAAGAGCAACGCGGTATCTGTTACATTAGACGCCATCGGCCCTATTTGTTCGAGCGAATTTGCATATGCAATAAGCCCGTATCTTGATACAAAACCATAAGTTGGCTTCAGTCCAACCACGCCGCAGAAAGAAGCAGGGCATCGAATAGAGCCACCGGTATCAGAACCAAGAGCAAGGACTGTCTCGCAAGCTGATATTGCCGCGGCACTACCGCCTGAAGAGCCTCCTGGCACCCTGCTGAGGTCATGCGGGTTTCTCGTTGGTCCATAAAAACTCGTCTCTGTGGTGGTCCCCATACAGAACTCATCCATATTCGTTTTCCCTATTATTATTGCTCCTTCGCACTTTAGCGCCTCTATTACCGCAGCATCGTAAGGGGGGATATAACCCTCGAGAATTTTTGATGCACACGTGGTTTGAAGTCCCCGCGTAGAAATGCTATCCTTAATGGCAATGGGCACGCCAAGCAGTTTCTTTCGCCTGTAGTCTTCTTCATTCTTCCTCCTATCCACTTCTATCGCTTTTTCAAGTGCGTTGGCTTTGTTTAAAGTGATAAAACAGTTCAATTTGCTTCTTTCTATTCTTTCGTATATTTCACATACTAACTCCTCACAGGAGATATTTCCGCTTTTTATTCCTTCTACTACATCTATTGCAGTTAAGTTATCAAGTTTCATCTCATCTGTTTTGTTTTTATTTTTTATTATGGTGACAAAATATGAACTTTTAAATATAAATATAGTTAACTGAATATCTAATAGGTGAACATTTGAGGAAAAGTGTGGATAAAAGACCTTAAATGCGATAGAGAGAAGGGGACCACACCGCGATTATTGGCAAGCCGGCTTTTAAAAGGAGCCGAAGCACCAGTAGCCAATATCGTGAAGAAGAACGAGGAAAAGCAGTCCCAAAAGCTTTTGCGAAAGCAGAGGCGGACGGGATAGTGGGTGTGGGGTTACACCCAGTGCGATGCACAATTGATAGCATCACACGAAGAGGTTTGAAACAAAATGGTTGAATCTCATAACCTATGCAGAGAATATATAAAAGGTTTTTTGAAATTTTGAATTGGGTTCTTGGAACTCGCAAGTTTGACATTAGACCAACGAATCAAGGTACTCTTGGTATTCCTCTACCTCCACCGGTCTCCCAGACCAGTATTTTTTTACTTCTCCTTTATGGATGATTGCAGTAAGAGGGAGTAGCTTCTCACCTTCTCCACGATGTATAATATGATAAAGAGCACCTTCTGGCGAGCTATCATAAATGTCATAAAAACCGACTCTATCACCATATAATCGCTGCAGCTCCTCGATATGGGGCTGGTCTCGCTCACAAATCATGCACACGTCGTCACTGCAAGGGTCTCGTATTATGTTCAACACAACAGGGCGTTTGAATCCGGCTATTTTGGAAACTGCTTGTTTTACACCCTTGTATTTTCCCTGAACATATCTCTCAATCACTTCCTCATGCTCCTTAAGAACTTGCTCCATACTCATCGAATATTTTGCTGCGAACGTCTGTACCACTTTCTGTTTGAATGCTTGCTGATGCTGTGAGACAAGGGTTTTGAGGTTCATGTTTTTATTTTATTCTCTTTTCAATTTAAATTTAAATTTATGAACTAAATGATTACAGAACAAGATTTTTCCCTTGATGAGCTCGTAAAGAAAATGAAAAAGCCTGAAATAGGTGCCATTGTGACTTTTCTCGGTATTGTTAGGGCGGATGGTGACGAAATAAAAGGTATGGAAATAGAAATTAAAGACGAAACGAAGGCAGAGAAAGAGCTTGAACGCTTGAAACGAGAAGCCTTAGAAAAGTTTTATGTTGAAACTGTGGAAATCGTACATCGAAAAGGCTCGTTGGAAGCGGGCGATAATATCATTGCTATTTTGGTAGGAGCAAAGCATAGAAAGGAGGCATACAGGGCTTGTGAATATTTGATAGATCTGTTGAGGATAAGCGAAACTATAAGACTTAAGGAAAGCAAATGAAAATAGCATGGTGCATAACAGGGGCAGGGCATTTTCTGGAAGAAAGCTACGAGGTCTTCAGAACGATAAAAAAAGGTGTCAGACCTGATGTCTCAAACCCCAAACCCCAAACCCCAAACCTCAAGATTACCATCTTCATCTCCAATGCAGGTGTAGAAGTGCTGCGAATGTATGGTATCTTCGCCAAGTTAAAGGAGATATCAAACGGAGATTACATGGAGGAGATATTCACGGAGCCTGAGCAGGGTTCAAGTTCTCCAAAAGCAGGCAGGTTCTCGTTGAAGAAATACGATGCCGTTGTTGTTTCCCCTGCTACTTCCAATACCGTTGCAAAGATAGCGTATGGCATAGCGGATTCGTTGGTAACAAATGTCGTTTCTCTTGCAACAAAAGCATGCATTCCGGTATATATCGTTCCAACGGATGGTTTTCCAGGGAAAGTGGAATCGAAAATGCCTTATTCAATAGACCGGGATAAGTGCAGGGGATGTAATGATTGCGAGCCGAGGGATAGCTGTGAAAGAGAAGCTATTTATGGTGCACCCATCCCACAAATTGATCTGCTGCGCTGCGATGGATGTGGGTTATGCAGTGAGCTTTGCCCTTATGATGCGATAAATGGTGGCGTAGTGGAGATAAAAGCGAGGGAAATAGACATAAGAAATGTGGAGGATTTGAGAAAAATGGAGGGGATAACTATTCTTGAGCGTCCCGAACACTTTATTTTTTACAAAACACACAGCGATTATTACAACCCATAATAAGGTGAAAAATGACCCAGCAAGATATTTACGAATCCTTTTAAACTTCTGACTTTTTAATTCCTAAAATTTCCGCTTATTTTTAGAAGTACAATCGTATTTCCTCTCAAATTCTTCGATTTCTCGCTTTGATTTCTCAATTCTCTCCACGCATTTGTCTATTAAATACTTCCGTATCGCGCTCTCAACGAGAGTGTCTGCACTACCTAAAGTCTTTAAAATTTCCAAATACCCTTTTTTGATGGTGACCGTTGCCATTTTCTTTTCTTCTTATCTTTTAATCTTCATTCTAACCTGATAGCAGGAATCCAATCTTTGTGTCTTTTTCCGTTTGCGTCTATGAATTCAGTGCAGTTTATCCATCCATTTGCGGTTGGCAGTGCAGGCGTATGATGAATCTGCGGATAAGAGCCTGTGCGAATGGTATAGTTGTATGTTTCATTGGGTAGAAGCGTAAAAGGTTCAGAAAAGGAGATATTGTGCCAGTCGCCAACGTAACCGTTCCAGCTTGCATTCACGTCCAAACCGGAATTGTTCCATATTCTCGCATATTCGGCATGTCCACCTGTTCCTTCACAGGGATAGGTGTAAAGTTTGGATACCTCGATGGTTACATTTGGTGTGATTGTTCCATTGTGTGTGCCGAATAGGGATGGATAGGGATTGGCTGGTTTTCCTGTATCAAAGGTTGTTGAGGCATTGCCCTCGTCATATATTACCCAGATCGGGTTCGTGTAACAACGATGTTGTTCGCCGTTTGTTGTGTTTGAGTATGCCTCAACACGGTAATAGCATGATTCGTTTGGCGATATTATCAATTCATGTTCATCGCACAGACTGTTTTTCCCGATAGAAGATGACTGTATTATTGTGACATTAGTTTCCGCTGTTCCATTAATCACCCCCTTCTTTACAGTGATATTATTTATATAGCCGAATTCTTGGGTGCTGTTCCATTGAATGTGAAGTGTGGCGTTTGTTCCATTTGTTAAACTAACGTTATTCCCAATCATCTCTCCATTTATGCCGAAAGTCACTAACGGGCCATCACTCATTATAGAATGTCCGTTGCGGAGAGCCTCGAGAATGTCGTCTTTTGGTGGTATACTCGCCTGACTATATCCTGGAATATAAACATATGTCTTAACTTTTCCTGCATGTGTATTGAAGTCGCCATGGGCATCCGTACCACCTTCTATATAAACGTGCCTTCCACCCAAGAGGAGTTCACTCCACTTTGCCAAACCCTTTGGTAAATGGGATGGTTCGTCAGATGCATGATTCCAGATCTGGAGACCAGTAAAATTTAATGAATAATTCTGCCATGGATCGCGAAATAGATCATTATCAAAGGGGTGTGCAGAATAGGTAACTCCTCCCTGGCTATTCGCAATAGCGATTGCTTCTGCAGGCGTATAATCTGAACCAGTTCCATCTTCCCATTCCCCACCGGGAATAAAATCAGCACCATAAACTAAAAGGTGATTATATTGGTTAGTTCCTGGTAAATAGCAAGAAACTTCTTCGCCTTGCATCACTCTAAAAAGGTTGTCAGAATGATTATCGCAGTCGGCAGTCGAGACGTTCCATTTCTCTTGCCACAAATCGAATGAGTGATCTGTAACAATCATCCAATCCAAACCCATTGCGTTATTAGCAGCTCTTGTTGCATAAATCGGTGCACCAAATTCTCTTGCGTTATCCGTATAATTAGTGTGTAGATGCGTATCTCCGCAGTACCAATCCACCATCGTAGGAATATCATATTGTGAAATTTTTACACTTACCGGACCTTCCCAATTATCAGGACTCCAGTGTAATTCAAATTTAATTCTCATCGATACATTGCCGTCAACTTGAACAAATGAACTCTTATTAATGTCGAACAGATGGAAAAAAGGCTCTCCCATATATACTGGTTGAGTTGAACTCCAATTTGTTGATGCAACAAGACGGTCACCGTCATTGTGGTCATAAACATTGATGCCATATATATCTGCCCAGTCGATTCCCGTATCCACTGCCAAAATCGGAATATTAATCTCAGAATTTTCGATCCGCCAAGGAGCGTCTAATATATACCCCCCCTCAGGAGGGTATGCCATCGGTATAACGAGATGGCTCTGTGGGGTAATTACATAACCTTCACTGTCATTGTTATATTCTAAAACCGTATCGTCACCCTCCAGTTGCGTGTAGACCTTGTAGGTTCCAGGGTCCAAATCTATTGTAATATTTTCTAACGAGGTTATATTTGACTCCAAACAAATCGATTCATTGCCATCCTCGACTTTAGCGATTTTTATGTTCATGGATGTAAACTCGGCTGATTTTACCAGTGTCGTAGTCTTAATACCATACGAAGGTCTTTCTGATTGATTTACCCTCTTCATTTGGTCTATAAACTGAGTGAAATCCAATGTAACACTTCCAGCATCTTCCGCTCTTACTGAAAATATCACCCCAACTAAAATCAACAAGACTAAGCAAGATACCAAAATTCTTTTCATTATTTCTTTCCTCCTATTACATACCCAATTATTGCACCTAACAATCCATACACTACCACTAATGTGAATAACTCGAAATAAGGGAATAAGAATAACAACCCGGCACCAAATAGGGAGAACAATAGCACTACTGGCAGTGAGATAAAGCTAATATCTCCTGTTAGATATGTAACAAACGTACCAGTCACTCCAACCAGACCACCTACAAGCGCACCTTTCTTCCAAGCTTTCATAGTTCCAATCACACTTCAGATTTATTTTTATCTCCTTCTTCTCAGCACCAAATAAGCCGCCGTTAATGAGCTACTAAGTGCAAGGATAGCTCCCCAACCTTGGAAGCTTAATGCTTTTAGTTTACCCATTTTATTCCAATCTTATTGCGGGTATCCAGTTTGTGTAGCTCTTTCCATTCACATCTGTAAATTCAGTGCAGTTTATCCATCCATTTGCGGTTGGCAGTGCAGGCGTATGATGAATCTGCGGATAAGAGCCTGTGCGAATGGTATAGTTGTATGTTTCATTGGGTAGAAGCGTAAAAGGTTCAGAAAAGGAGATATTGTGCCAGTCGCCAACGTAACCGTTCCAGCTTGCATTTACGTCCAAACCGGAATTGTTCCATATTCTCGCATATTCGGCATGTCCACCTGCTCCTGAGCATGGGTAAGTGTAAAGCTTTTGCACAGTGATTGTTTGGTTTGTCTTTATTGTTCCGTTGTGCGTGCCTGATATACTTGGATATGGATTTGCACTAAGGCCTGTATCGAATATGTTACTTATTGGCACACTGACCTCAATGTCTACGGAATCATGTAAATCAGCGGTGGTATCTGTAACTGTGATTATGTATATTCCAGTATCATTAAAGTAAACAACATATCTCCTTTGTCCATCTGAATCTAATGTGTCGTTAAATTCTGAGGTGGTATAAGATGGATTATCCTCATAACCAGCTGGAAATATCGTATGTGTGGGGTTTGAGCTGCTGATCGTTATATTATGGTCGGACACACCAGTTACTACAAGCTTTTCTTTTTCCAACTTTTCTACGTTGGTCTTTTCTGCATCAATATCAACCTCTGCTTTTAGTACCGTTAATGCCTTTGTGTTACTTGAGAAGTCCAATTCCCTTGCATTCTCTTTCTCCGTTCTGACTGAAAATTCGTATTCTCCGATATTCCATCCATTCGTATTTATTTGCTTCGACTCGTTTTCAGAGCCATATTCCATGAGTTTGCTCACTTTTATGCCATCAAATTTTTGAGTGGGATCTGCAGGATTGACACTTAATCTGTGACCATCTGGATCTATCACTCTTAAATCCACTAAATCATTTGCATTCAAGTTAGTTGTGAAATTTATTCTTATCGGAGTCCCTTGGATTATACTTGACACGGACTTATTATTTACTTCTAAATCTAAACTCATAAAAGGCATATTCACATTCAATGTAGTGTCTGTACTTATGATGCCGTAAACGCCTTCAACTGTGAAATAGGCTGAGGTATCATAATCGTCAGTAGCAGTACCAAATGTTATTCCTTCAATCTCTTCTGGACTTAGTCCTATTATCGTTTTACCTAAATCATCACCTTGAAATCTCAACTCTTGACCTATCAAAACTGAATTATTTATTTCAGGTATTATTATGTTATGATCCCCACTTGGCGGTGGTTCTAATAACCATCCATCCTTATCCTGGAATGGGAACCAATCCACTGCATCAGCACTTCCAGGAATGTAATAAGGTTGCAATCCATCACTCGGATTTCCCTCGCATTCGTGGTCGCTCCAGTAGTTTCCTCCTTCTATCGGTCCGTTGTCCCATGAATTATTATAGCCATCATCGTATGCCTGAGCTTCTCTATTGTCTATGAAATTATTATGATAAATCAAGTTATGGCATGATGGATAGCAAATTATGAAACCGTCAGAGGAGAAACAACCCCCAGAAAGATTTATTCCTACATCATTTCTCTCTAATTTATTCTCATAAATGACATTATAAGAAACTCCTTCAAATAAAACACCATTTTTATTATATGATAAATCGTTATTAGAGATTTTGTTTTTATCTGATCTTTTCAAATAAATCCCCTCCCCCTCTAAAATAAAAAAAGAAGAACCTTGTATATAGTTGTTTATCATGCTATTGTTATTAGATTCGTTTAAGTATATACCACTTTCCCTTTCAGACTGTGACTTCGTGGTTAAATTAACGATTATGATTATATTATATCTGGCTATATCATTACCGGATAGCATGTTATGATCGGATTTCCATAATTTAATTCCAATATTGCCCTCCGGGCCTATTTTAATATTATTATTGGATAATGTGTTATTAGTGGAGTTACACAAATAAATGCCAAAGTTTGGAGAATAGTTAACATAAGCCCTAATATCT
Source organism: Methanomicrobia archaeon LH_S13 (assembly GCA_023659785.1). Taxonomy (GTDB): domain Archaea; phylum Halobacteriota; class Syntropharchaeia; order Alkanophagales; family Methanospirareceae; genus JAGXOR01. Next base: position 2,851 of record JAGXOR010000030.1, on the reverse strand, counting down.
AATGAACAGTTTGCTATGGTATTGTTACTAGTTGATAATAGAGAAATACATTCTCCTGATTCTACTACTTTTACTACCACCCGACCCGAATAAGAGATATCATAATAATACATATTACGAGCGATAATATTCGTCACGATGTTATTATCAGATTTTAGAAGAACGCCCGTAGATCCATTCATTACTGTAAATTCACTGACCATACAATTATCAGCAAGTACTTCGATAACTGGTTTCGTTTGGTTAATTCCATCGATACTACCATTAATAATCGTGTTTTCTTTTTTCTCCCCTCTTAGTATGATTGATTTGTTTACAATCACATTCTCATAGTAAGTGCCATTAAAAACAAAGACAGTATCACCGTCCATTGATGCGTTTATTGCATCCTGTATCCTTGTAAAATCAGCATTTCCATCATCGTCCACTGTAATTGTCCTTGACATATTTTGAATATTCAGCCACATTATGTTGAATTTCCCATCTGATGCGATGATGTAATCATCCTCTGTATCCATGATTTTCTCTGCCAGCGTTGCATTAAGCACCAAATCACCATCTTTATCCTTCAATGTCACATTTTCATAATCATCACCAATCTTCACATGCGCAATCACTTTCGTGATGTTCTCATTATCAGATACTCCTGCCTTTATCCCTTTCATATCTCTCGAATAAGAAGCCCAATGAATTTCCGGCGGTTTAATATCCGGCGCTTTCATCACGATTACCCAGCCCTGCTTTATCGTTACGTTAAGCAAATCATACAAGGTCCAGTTCTCTGGCAACGTTTCGTTTATCTGCTGAAAGGTCTCATTATCAAAGCCAAAAGTCCAGTTCTCTAATTTCACTTCCCTATCTGCTTTCCATCCAATATAAACTCCATCTTCTTTCTCTCTTATTCCAATAGTTCTATTTATTGCATCATTTATTGTTATGTTATGAATATACTTGTGAGGAGGTTCTGGTAATAAATGAATCCCTGACCACACGTTGTATTCCTTTACTTCTCCGTCTCCAAAATCAGCCATGATAGTTGAACTAACTGGCTCGAATTCTCCTTTATAATCCTCCCAGTTTATCCATTTATCCTTCCATGGGACTTTGGTATTTACTTCTCTGACCTTTATACTGATTGGTGCACCACATTCGATGGATTTTAGCTCTTCTAACGTTATTACAATCTCACCATCTCTATCATGGTCAATAACCATTTCATCTGAAACCTCACCAGGCTCCATCCTCCATTCTACAACATCCGTCCATACTGTATCCGCAATCTTATCCTCCCCTATTTTCACATTAAAACTCAATTTCACGTTTTTTGCAGCATCTGTTCCTTCATTTTTTATCTTAATGTGAGATTCTAGCCTTGCAGCTTCATCTTTGTCTGTAGCAGTCGCTTTACTCCATTCCTCTCTGCTCCATCCTGATTCGCTTCTAACTGTATGAGTATAACTTTCATAATAGGCGTAAGCATACCCATATGCTTTAAAGAACGGAGGCCAATAGGGAGTATATTCACATCCAGCTTCTACACCCGCCTTCGTCCACTTTTGTGTCTCTGTGGATAAATGCCAGCTTTCACCCTTCTCCTTTGTTTTGGTTGATGTTATCTTGCATTTTGATATCACTTCTATTCCTTCAAGTTCAACTTTAAGATCAGCATAAGAAGGCACACATGGATGTCTCTCCGGGACTATCACCGCAGTGGACATATTTATCCCTGTTATCTCCTTGTAGTCATTGTAGGGGTCTCTGTCCGTGCTTGCCTGATAAGGATTTGTGAAATAAGTTTTGTTTTCCCATGTGAATCCATGAAACTCATCATAATCCGAGATACCATCTCCATCTGAATCTTCGCTTACGCTCACGTTGTAAAAGCTCGAAGCATTATCCAACACTGTCTCATTTGTGTTTGAAACGGTTGCATTTGTAACGTTGTTTGTTTGTTCAGTGACATTGGTAGCGTTATCCGTCGGATTCGCTGAGTTATTCGCCGCGCCCGCCATGCCGCTAAGGACGCTTCCCAGAACCGCTAAAATCACAATTAAGCGCCAGATATTCGTGCCTTTTTTCATGTTGCGCATCGCCCCTTTAGGAACTTGCCTTTTTAACATTCATTTCAATGTTGCCGTTTGTATTCATCACTTATAATTTTTTCTTTTTCGATTGCATGTGCACATTTCATCAGACGAATATTCCATCTGCATCACGAAACCCTCCTCAATTTATCTATTATCCGCTCAATATCTTCTGCCGATACCTCTACCGCCTCTTTGGGCATTTCATTCTCATAGAAGTTTCTATGCAAAGTATTCGCGGTATTGAAGAACCTGATGATATCTTTATCTCCGCTCTTTATGGAAATCACATTTACAAAAGCCCAAAAACTACCATGCTCCTCCAACTTCAAACCTCTCTTTGCTGCCACTATTTTGATTGTTAATGCCGTTGCACCCCAAAACTTCTCCGATGTCAGCACCAAATCCCCCTTCTTCAATAGTTCCCTCGCATCATCGAGATATTTATCGCTCAAGGATTGGTAGTGTTCTACAAGCCCCTCTGGATCCAGTTCCTCGTTCAAACTCTTGCTCAGTAGTTCAACACCTAACTCTTCAGGTAGGTATCCCATTTCCTCTGCCTTTTCCCTTAATTTCACCACGAGCCGGTGCGGCAATGCGATAGAAGCAGCTCCCATGATTATTCTTCTCCTATATTATATCTATTATAATAGCAGGTTATGAGATTCAACCATTTTGTTTCAAACCTCTTCGTATGATGCTATCAATGGGGGCATCGCACTGGGTGTAACCCCACACCCTCTATCCCGTCCGCCTCTGCTTTCGCA
>JAGXOR010000002.1 GCA_023659785.1 Methanomicrobia archaeon LH_S13 | reverse complement strand
AGAAGCCGGGTAATGATCACTTAGGTGGACTTAAGACCGCTTATTTGTGAACCCTGTTTTACCATGCTCTCTTATCCATTTTAAAAGCTTCTCAAACCTATAAATATAAATGCTGCTGGTATAAAACTCAAAAAGAAGTGGCAATCAAGGTTCAACGTCCTGGTATTGACCAAACTGTTGGGAGATTTTTATGCAATATGACTTCGGATTCCTGGTCTGCCCATGACGACTGCTCAAAATCCGCAATGGAAACGTTCAGTTTCTTTGCAACTACACCAATTACCTTCTCTCTTTCTACTCTATTTGTAATTCATCTGCTGCTTGCTTCGCTTGCTTCCTCGAACACTGCTCGCCGTGCTTACCTGTAAAGTTATGATAACGTCTATAAGTTCATCAGCCAATTCCAGATGCTCTGCATCAAGCGGAACAAAAACCGGATGGATTCTGTCCTTTTTCGTCTTTGTGATGAGCAATTCACTGGGTAACATTTTTTCTTCTTTGGTGTGATTTCCGTCTTCCTTTGCTCAATACATTTTTGTGTGTTTTGCATGTAAATATTCGAGCATCATCTGTTTGAGGAGCCGAAAAACCCTGAAAGTCCTCTTTCCAACAGGCACAGGCCACTCCATCTGCTTCTTCTCATTGATAATCGAGAGGAAAATCGTATCGAGTTCAGGTTTCAATTGCATCAATCGCTCTTGCTGGGCTGATGCGTCTTTTATCCCTTTTATTTCGTCTATCCTTGCAGTAAGGTCAATTGCACGCTTTATCCGCTCTTCCGTTGTCGTGAACGAATGCCCGTCAATCAAACCATATTCCGCCTTCAGTTTGTTCAGTTTCAGCCCGGCTCGATAGGTGCAGTCCACGATTTGTGCTCGTGTCATCCACTCCGTCTCGTAATTCAGAGCATATTTCCAGCTCGGCGCGAGCATTGCCTTTCGATATTCCTCGAGCGTTTTGAAAAGGATTTTATATCCGAATTTTTCAAGATTCTCGTATGCTATACAGCCAGGGTCGAGGAAAGGACTGTAAGCCAAAATAAAAGGGACTGCTTTCGTGCCAAACTTATCCATCAGGTTTCCACACCAATCAACAGTCGCCATCGCGGATTCGCATGTCTGAAAAGCGAGTCCAATCATGAAGAACAGATCAAATCTGTTGCACCCCAAATCCAGAGCCCACCTTATATTATCTTCAATTTCTGCGTTTTTATACCGTTTCCCCATGGCAGCTCTTATTGACTCATCATGGCTGTCCGGGGATATTTCGAAATTAAAGTTTTCGACGGATTCAGCCACGAGTTCAAAATGTTCCTCTGGTGCAGGCGTGAACAACTCAAAAACGAGATGATTGCCAATTTGCGATTTTGCTTTTTTCACGCCTTCTAAGACCGTGCGAGCGTATTCCTGCCCCGGCTGGCGGATGTCGCCTATCACGAATACAGGCGCTTTGGTATATCGTGTGATTTTTACAATGTCCTCTGCGATTAAATGAGGGTCACGAAAAGCAGGTCGCTCTCGATTGCAGTAATTTGCGAGCGCGTTCCTCGAGCCCCCGCAGAAGATGCAGTTATACGCACATCCACGGCAGGTTATCACTGGCGTGATGGGATATTGCATCCATTCGGAAGACCAGCCGTGGTAAGGGGCGAGACCCGCAATATCACGGTATTTCAGTGCTGATTTGAAAGCATAGACGTAATTATTTGAAAATTTGTTTATTTCGGTTGGCACGTGAGTGAACGGATTTGTGTGCACCTCGCTGCTGTCATCCTTCCAAACGAGGTTTGGAATATCGCTGAAGCCGTAGGCGGCGCGGGAATGTCGAATAATCGCGCGCATGAGCATTAGAAGCGGCTCTTCTGCGGAATCACCTCTTAGGATAAAATCCACCTCGGGATAGTGGATTAACTCTTCATAGAAGTAAGTTGCGGAAAACCCACCGAAGATGACGGGTATGTCGGGGTGATAACGTTTGCATATCTTCGCTATTTCGATGCTCCCGTGGGCATGAGGCAAAAAGTGGAGGTCAATTCCAAAAGCCTTTGGTTCGACGGAGCGTATCATTTTCTCAACATCGAAATCGTCACTGGCGAGCATTCTCGCTGCTAAATTGATTATTCTCACGCGCATGCCATTTCTCTCCAGATATTCCATGATAGAAAAGAAGCCGATGGGGTATATTTCGAATATCGGAGTTGAAGGCACACCATCTGCGATTGGACCGTATAATACAGAGTACTGTCTGAAATCGTATACTGCTGGTGGGTGAAGCAAGATTAAATGCGGGTTAATGAGGCTCATTTTCAATTCCTGGTTTTATAAAGAATATACATTGGTAAATGTATTAGATTTATCAAAATAATGCTTCTGTTGAAGAGCTGTCCAAAGTGAGAGGGATTGGAGTGGCAAAAGCCGCCCAACTAAAATCTTCTTTTGAACTCGCCAAGAGGGTAGAAGAAAGTTATTTGTATGAAAAAGGAGGAAAAACTCTTGAGTATATTATCGAATATTTGCTGAATAGGATTAATATTTCTTGTGAAAGACCATGAAGAGCAGGTTGTAAGATTTGAATGGATGCCTACAAACTACAAAGGTAGATAATTATAAATTGAAGGTCGAACTAAAGCCAGTAGATGAGATAAGGGAGGCAAGCTATAAAAACAACGAGCTTGAGGTTGACGTTAGTGCTGTCACCTCTTACTACAACTATTCTGACGAGTTAGATCGCGCATTAGACTTTTGAGCACGAATAAATCACTGCTTCCCACGAGTAGCATAAGTGGATTCTCCAACTCTGGCTGGGCTGCACTCGGCTGATATGATAGCAGCGGGGGAGAATCCTTCAACCGGGAGATGGACGCCTTACAATTATTCTATTATTGACTACCTGCGAAACAAGCCAATGAATGAGGTGATATACGCTCCTCCCGGGTCAAACCCGCCCTGCCTCAGCAGCGTTGAGGACTTTGCACGGATGGTCATAGTTATAAGTGCGACTGGAGACGACCCTACGAATTATGGCGATGTGAATTATCTCGTAATGCTCAAATCCTACTATGATGGCGAGCAGTTTAGCGTCCCTGAAGACCTGTTTGACCTGAAGGATGATGCAATACTTGCACTCGTATCCTGTGGAGATAAAGACCAAACAACCGATAACATGATTATAAATGCAACAGATTACATAAAATCGAAACAAAATTGTGATGATGGAGGATGGATGGGGTCGTAGCGAGAGCGATGTTCAAACAACTTCGCATGTGATTCAAGCACTTGTTGCTGCTGGAGAGGATAAAGATTCGGATACGATAAAAGATGCACTGGACTATCTTAAAAGCAAACAAGGGGATGACGGTGGATTTTTAGGTGTGCTGACAACCTCATCTGCGATTCAGGCGATCGTTGTTGCCGGGAAAGATCCCTTAACCTACACTAAGAACGGCAATAATCCTCTAGAGTATCATTAAAGATATTTGTATATTGTACTGGAGGGCAGGGAAAGTACTCTGATTACACATATCTTGTTGCACTGGATAACTCGGATGGAGAGATATTGTGGGGGAACGCCAATAAAAACGCGAGTGTATGGCTTATGGGCAACGCCAGCCTATAAGGATGATAGCGTCTTTGTAACTTCTGGTGGTTCAACGGGAGGTGGCAGCCACGTTTATCGCATAGATGCAGATGACGGCGAGAAAGAATGGGATTTTAGATTCCCGGGGGTAAAGGTTCTGTTAACGGTGGTCCCGCGGTTACAAGCAGAGCGGTCTATGCCGGGGACTGGGATGGATGCCGCTACTACTGCATAGATAAACAAAATGGGATCGAGATATGGAACTTTACAGTATCCGGAAATTCTCAATCCGTGCCCGCGATCGGCTACGGCAACACATACTTCGGCACTGCTTATTCGGATGAGGAGAGGGCGTACTGTGTGGATGCATGGGGTGGAAAAGAGATATGGAATACAGCATTGGCACCATTCAAGAATGTCTGCGGTACTGTTACATGGCACTCAGAGCACGGCGGCTCTTCTCCGGTTGTAGAAAAATATATGCGGAACATTTGCCTACCGGGAAGCGAATAGTAGGGGAAACGGCAAAGGGGGTAATGGATACAATCTTACGTTTGGATATGGTTTCAATGCTTGAGCATGCATCGTATTTGAGTATCGAATTGAAAAATGCCGAGCTTGCACTGCGATTGAATCGAGGTTATGAAAAGGACGAGGGACTGTTTTAGATACTCGGCGCTCTCCGCGGTGATATGGGGGAATCATTATATCTATATTTTTAGATAGTGCCGACCTCAGACATTAAAAGGGTTATTGTTACCCATTTGGGTTACAACTGTTACCAAAAATTTAAAAATAGAAAGCCTTATATACGTCTAACCTGCTACCTGGTCTCAATAAAAATGGAGTGAAAAAAATGAAAAGAAGTGGAAGTGTGTGTGTTTGCGCACTGCTATTAGCCAGTATTTTGTTAATAGCCGTACCGGCGTTAGCAATGGCGAGTTCCTGGGAACAATTCCAGAAGGATGAGGTGAATACAGGAAAGACAACCGATTTAGCTCCTCTCAACGCGACGAAAGCATGGAAGATGTTCACCACATCTACCGGGATGGCAGGCGTAGATGTGGCACCAATCATGGCGGAGGGGAAAGTATTTGTGATAGATGCGAAGGGATGTGCATGGGCACTTGATGCGAAGAAAGGTGAGGAGATATGGAACAAATCGCTAAGCTCTGAAGGTTGGCAATATCAGTTGGCGACACCCGCGTATGGCGAGGGAAAGGTGTTCTTCGCAACGAAGGACGGGCATATTTATGCATTGGACCCTCAGGATGGAACTACGCTATGGACTAATAACATAGCGGCGACTAATGACCTATTAAACACGCCTGTAACCTATGCTGATGGAAATGTCTATGTAGGCTCGTATAAGAGCGAAAACGGGGAAAATGCGACAGGTATATATTACTGCTTGGATGCTTCTAGCGGGGATGTCTTATGGAGCAGCCCGTCAGATACTGGAAAAGGATACTATTGGACTGGAGCATGTGTGATTGACAATTATCTCGTTTATGGAGACGGTGATTCGGTCTTGACAAGCGTTTATAAGGATAATGGGACCAAAGTAGATGAAATAAACATAACAGATGGTGGGAGTATTTCCTTCAACAAGAGTGATGCTGGTAGTATCAAGTCTTCTGTGGCTTATAGCGAAGGATTTGCTTACTTTACATCTGAAGGTGGGTATGTATGGAAAACAGGATTTAATGAAAGCAGGGGTGGATTTACAGAAGAAGGATGGGTTCATGAAATAGGATATTCAGATAGCACGCCCGTCGTGTATGGAGGAAGAGTATATGTTGGATATGGGTCATTTGCTACGGAAGGTAAATTATACTGTTTAAATGCTTCGGATGGAGAAGAGGAATGGAGCTTTGAGCCAAATGGAGGAGTGAAGGCATCTCCTGCGATAAGCATACAAGATGGAAAGCCATATCTATACTTCACAACGAACTGTGAAAATGGCAGGGCTTACTGCGTGGATGAAAACGGAAACGAGATGTGGAACTTCACCACAGAAGAAGCTGGGGCTTCTGGTGGATATATCCTGCAAGGTGTGGCAATATCCGATGGATATGTATATTTCGGCAATGATGGCGGCTATGTTTACGGATTGAAAGAAGTAGGACCTGTGAAGGAACTCACCACGGATTGGGAGCAATTCCATTATGATGTAGCAAATACCGGTAATTCACCTGCTAACGCACCTGATACGAACCAGACAAAATGGATAAGTGGCGATATCGGTGCAGTTGCGTCGTCGCAGGCGATGATCGTGGAGGATAAAGTATTTGTTTATGGGAATGACCATGTAGTAGCGTTGAATAAATCTTCTGGTGTAATTCTATGGAATACCTCGATTCCAGGTGATACAAAGGACTGGGGCTCATGGGCATCGCCTGTATATAAAGATGATATGCTCTTTGTGAGTGCAGGATATAACCTAACGAAGCTCAATGCAACGACTGGAGCAAAGTTACAGGAGATTGCATTCCCAGATGGTGGATACTCGTGCAATGGTGGTCCAACGGTTGCTGATGGAATGGTCTTTGCTGGTAGTGGTTCCGAGGGGCATTACTACGCATTTGATGAGGATGATCTGAACACAGTGGTCTGGAACTATACTGTTGCAGGAGGGGCAAACTCAGTTCCTGCAGTTGCTGATAACAAAGTCGTCTTCGGTGAGTCAGTTTGGAGTGGGAATGCCAATTTATATTGTGTTGATATGTCAACCGGAGACTTAATCTGGTCAACACCGGTTAATGGCAGTATCTGGGGTTCTGCTGCAATTGATGAGGCTAATAACAGGGTATATGTCGCGACTTGTGTTGATTATGGGAGTGATACTGGCAAGCTCTTTGCATTTGCACTCGATACGGGAGAACTACTTTGGAGTGCAGAAATAACCTACACCAATTCAACACCGGCAATCTCAGGCGATTACATCTATGTATCTGGAAGCGTTAATGCACCCGGAACAACATACTGCTTTAATTCAACAGGCACGCTTCATTGGGATGCCCCTTGCGGAAGCTGGACAATGTCACCAGCGGTTGCAGACGGTAAGCTCTTCATAGGAAAGGTTGGAATCCGGGGTGCGAGTGCGAGTGGAATCTGCGTATATAATTCAACAAAAGGAACGTTAGCCTGGTCCTATGATAATGCAGGTTCATCACCATCGGTTTCTGAAGGTATAGTTGTGAGCATTGGCAGTGATGGGAAGGTTTATGCATTCGAGGAAAAGGAAATGTTGCAATTTGATACTGGCACACCTGACAATCCATACCCAAGCATCTTCGGTACGCATAACGGAACAATCACGCCAAATCAAACGATTACTGTGTCCAAGCTTTACACTTATCCATGCTCCGGAACCGGCGGGCATACTGAATTCGCAAGGGTATGGAATGAGACGACAGGCGATTGCGCAGTTGCCAACTGGAGCGGCTATCAGGGCGACTACCACAATATCTCATTTAACAGGACTTTGACATTGAAAGAAGGCGTGGTTTATAACTACACCATCCGCACAGGGTCCTATCCTCAGATAATTCACAAAAGCTCATTTAATGCAACTGGGGGAACAATTACTTGCAATCAATTCATCGACGCAAACAGAAAAGTCTACAACAACTGGATTCCTGCTATCAGATTATGGTAAATATGTGCAGAGATAAAAAGAGCGCCAGTAAATCATTGCAAGCCCAAGCACAAGCACTATTCCTTATTTTTTTCCTCTTTTTAATCTTATCTTCTCTCGCATATCCTTCTTATGCGAGTGGGAAGCAAGAACAATTTAACGCTACCAATACCAATACCAATACCTCTTTACCGGATTTACTTGTAGAAAGAATAACCATTCCTGCGGTAATTTACGCTACAGAAGATAACCCGATAATCATCAGCATAAAAAACGAAGGAGGTAGCTTCTCAGGCGATTTCAATGTCTCGTTAAGAGCAGAAAATATCTCTGAAAATCAGACAAAAAACGAATCATCTTGCCTCGATGTGCTTAATTTAACGTTATCACCTATCCCTGAAAAAGGTAAAAGAATCATCTACACCAGATATAATTTCACAAACCTATCGCAAAATGTCTCACTGATATTTAAAATAGACCTGGATGGAAAGATAGAGGAGGAGAATAAAGAGAACAACAATGTGACCTTAAATATCACTACTCATCAGAAACTATACGATTTTAATTACAGTGTGAAGATAAAAGATGCAACCGACAAAGCTTTAGCATATCTAAAAAATGAAAAGGATGAAGAGGGGAAGATTAATAACTTCTATTCTTCATGCCTCGCTATCACTTCGATATCATTGTATGAGGAGCCAGATCAAGACCTCATCAATTACCTTAAGAATAATTGCACTCAAATGATAAATTCCAATGATGCTACCGATTGGGCAAGCGCAACCCACGCAATCGCATCCTCGGGTGAAAATCCGAGAAATTTTTCCAATATTAACTTCATTGGTTCGCTTAATTCCTTCTTTGACAGTGAACAAATCGGCTATGAGGAGAGATCGGATGACGACTGCTTTGCTCTCCTCGCATTATCAGCATCAGGAGAAGGAAAAACTAAAATAGTTAATCAGACGGTTGCGAATTTGATGGAGAAGCAAGAAATAGATGGAAGATGGAGCTTCCACGGAGGGAGTTCAGTTGTTGACACATCCCTTGCTATACAAGCGATTTTATCCACTGGACTCATCAGCTCGGAAAATGCATCTATCAGAAAAGCAATAGAATTTGTGAAAAGCAATCAGTATGAGCGGGGTAGTTTCCCTTATGAGGGGGGAGAAGAAGGCAGACCTATCCCCACAGCTCTCGCATTATCCGCTCTGTTAGCGTATAATCGGTCTGAAAATAAAGATAGCATAAAGAATGCCACTGATTACCTGCTAAAAGTTCAAACTGAAGAAGGTTACTTCAACGATTATGATCGTATAAGAGCCACTTCTTATGCCCTCATCGCCCTTTATGGCGAATACTTCCCGCCTTTTCACCAGATATTATTAAACAGAACTTTACCCGATATTTATCCCCTCGATTTTACTGTAAGACCAAAAGGAGAGAATGAAAACGGAACATTAAATGATACCGCATACGCAAATGTCAAAAGCGATGTGATTGCAAGGATAAGAAACAATGGAGGCGCTTTCAATGTCTCTTTTATTGAAGATGGCGAGGCTTTGCAGGAGAGAAGGGTAATAGAAAAGTGTAGCAATGCAGATACGGAAGTAAAATTCGAGTGGAAACCTATTCATACAGGGAAACATAATCTCACCATATCCGCGGACACAAAAGAGGAGATAGAAGAGGAGAATGAAGTAAACAACACGATTAAGAAGGGAATAATGGTAATATTACCGGACTTATATCCGAATTTAAGTTTAAACGAGAATAAAACTTTCTATTCTAACTTCTCAAATGAACTGCCTGTGGAGATAAAAGGATTTGGCGAGAATTTTAATTCCTCTATCCTCATAGAGTTCAGAAATAACATCACTGATAGCAAATCCTTTACGGATAATCTCACGAACATCACTTGCTATGGTGAGAAACTTGTGAACTTTACCTGGAACCCCGAATTTAAAGGGAGTTATAGCCCCAAGGTCAATATTGACTGTGATGATGATGTAAAAGAATCAGATGAGGAGAACAATACAGGGATTGGGGAAATAAATGTGACATTGCCAGACCTTATCCCGTCCAATATCACTTTTCTGCCACCTGCCAATAATGCTTCTTTCAAGAATAAATTCCTGTTAGTGAATAAAAGCAATTTGATAAATGTATCTCTAAAAGGAGCAGGAGAGAGTTTCAACGTGTCTTTATATGCTTATCATCACAAGGATAAAGAGAATTTTACGAGTTTGACCAACTTAACAAATGATAGTTCGGTATTTTTAATTGAAAAGAAGAAGATACAAAGGATTTTTGGTGTGGAAAATGTTAGCTTTTCGTGGATTCCTATTGAAAAGGGTTTTTACAGTGTATTTGTGGTAGCAGATGCGGATAATAATGTTTACGAAGAGAACGAAACAAACAACTTGAGGTATGCAGATATTGAAGTAATCGCTGGAGCACCTGAGATAAAGCTTATAAATCCGAGAGGTGGAGAAACTTTCATTAATCCCGATTACATCGATGTGAAATGGAATGCAACAGACCTCGACGGCGATCTTTTGAATATAAGCATAAGTTACAGCCCAGATCATGGAAGGAGCTGGATAAAAATAGCGGTGGATGAGGATAATGATGGATGCCACTCGTGGTATATAAAAGACATGCCAGATGGTGAATATATGTTGATGGTAGAAGCAAGCGATGGGAATTTTACTGATTCTGATACCACCGTAGAGCCTTTTACAATATGCAATAAAGAATCACATAAAGAGGCACCGCAATTCCATTACAATGCAGGATTCTCTCTCTCCGAAGCTCCGGATACAAACGCGATTGCGTGGAACACAACAGATATAGGAGCGGTTGATTCGTCTCAGCTGATAGTTGCAGGGGGAAAGGTTTTTGTTTATTGTGAAAATGAATCGGGAACGTTTTTGGTCGCACTTAACGAAAGTGATGGCAAATTCATATGGAATAGGGAATTGGATAAAAGGTATGATGGTTCATGGTCTTCCCCGGCTTATCACGATGGAAAGGTGTTCATAGGTTCTGGGAAAGAAATATCAGCGATAGATGCAGGAAGCGGTGAAAAGGAGTGGATTACAACTCTACCAAAGAAGGTGGCGAACTCATGCCCCACAATTGCATCTGGGAAAGTATTTATTGGTGGATATGGAGGAGCAGATAGCGACCCGGAGTATTACTGCCTGGATGAAGAAAATGGGACTACTCTATGGGTATTCAATGAGACGGATGCGCGGGAAATAGCAAATATGACAAATCCACGTGCCACTGCTACTCCTGCTTTTTATGAAGGAAAAGTCTTTGTTGGCTTCGGGTCCTGCACTATCGGCTCTTCTGGTTCTGGAGCACACGGATCTATTTATTGCTTATACAAAAACGGGACCAGAAAATGGTATAATATAACAGATTACGGCGTCTGGGGCTCGATAACACCGATACACGGAATATTATACTTTGGAACATTCAATTTCGATGGAGATGCAACCTATTATGCGATGTATCCTGCGGATGGAGATGTAAAATGGAAGAAAAGAGGGATAAGGACAGATTCGACGCCTGCTTATGCTTATGGAAACATGTATATCAGTGGTGGCTGCATAGGTTATTCTGACATCGCAACTTATTGCCTCAATCCCGAAAATGGCGATGAGATATGGAAAGTTGATATAGGTGGATGGACAGCTTCACCCGTGGTTTCGAGCGATGGTAAACTGATTGTCGGAAATATAGGGGAGGGAGGAGATGCTTTTGCAGCTGATGGCACATACTGCCTGAATGCCTTGACTGGAGAAGAGATATGGAATTCATCCTTCGGTGGCTCGACTGCTGTTATTGCCAACGGAAGGGTTTATACCATTGGGCAGGACAAAGTATGGTGCTTCGGCTCTTCATATGCTCCTGACTTGAATATTTCTTCTTTTGATGCGCCAGAAAGGGTTTATGTTGGTGAAAATGTGCTTGTGAACGTTACGGTGAAGAATATCGGTGATGGAGATGTGAACGAGAGTTTCAATGTTGAATTGAGGGCGAATGGAGAGGATGTCGGAATAGAAACAATTTCGTATCTAAATGTAAGTGAAGGGAAGACGATAAGTTTCAAATGGACGGCAAGGCAGGAAGATGTTGGGACTTGCAGGCTTGTTGCAGAAGTTGACTCGGGGGATAATATAACCGAAGAGAATCCACTCAATAATAAGGCGTTCAGTGATGTTGAAGTATATGAGAAGCCAGATTTAAAGCCTGCTGAAATAAAAACAGCGGATAAAATCTATGCAAACAGTGGAAATATTATAACCGTGATTGTGAAGAACATCGGGAAAACGGAAGAAAATGGCGTTCTCGTTATACTAAAAGCGGATATTAACGAGATAGGTAGTAAGCTCATTGATAAGATAAATCCGGCTGAGAATGGAAGTGCAGAATTCACGTGGATGCCAGAGAAAACTGGGGAATTCATTCTAAAGGCGGAAATTGACCCAGGAGATGAAATAGAAGAGAAAAATGAAGAAAACAATGTTATATCAAAGGAGGTTAAAGTATATGAGAAAGAGGAGGAAAAAGAGCCTAAAAGATGGATAGGCGGGTCAAGGGGTGGTGGTGGCTCAGACTCAGGAGAAGACTGGATAAGTGAAGGACACGAAGAGGGAACCAATGAAACAGGAATCGGAACAGGAGTAGGGGTAGGGGGAACGCAAACGCAAATAAATGAAAGCAAATCTGCGAGCGATAAAAAGGAAGAAGTTTCGGGATTCCCATTTGGAAACGCCACTTCTGGCGCATCAGGCAGTGGAGAAAAGCTGCATTTGTTTATTATAGCACTCATAGTATTAGCATTAGCTCTTTTCTATTTCGGATATTGCAAAGAGAAGAGGGCTTATAGGAGGGGCAAAAGATGATTCTTAGCCTGAATCTGCCATATATTCTTCAATCTGCGATATACCTCGTCTCGACATCGTTACTATATCCTGTAATTATCATATTGCTCGGTATGACTGCGTTTATTGTTATTGAAATCGGTATGTTCTCATGTGAAGGGCTTGCGAGAGCTGGTAGATTAAAATTAAAGATAGGAGATAATAAACCGAAAGACCTTGAGAAAAGCGTGCTTGAAACAAAGACGCTGATAGATAAAGGCAAATTTGATGAAGGAATCAGCATTCTCATGGAATGCACCTTAAAGAAGCGGTTTATACATCTCTTTTTAGACGGTCTTTTAGCGCTTAAAGACAAAAAAGAGGAGAAAACATCTCAAAATCCGGACATGTTTTCAATAAATCTTGAGAAGTTACTGCAGAAATGCGATTCATTCATCACAAAGCGGCTTGAACGAACAAAGGTGATGGTCAGACTTGGTCCGATGTTCGGGCTTATGGGAACGCTGATACCGATGGGTCCTGCATTATTAGCACTTACGAGGGGCGATGTGGATACGCTTGCAAACAATTTAATCATTGCATTTGGCACCACAGTCGTAGGGTTGCTCATCGGTGCCGTTTCATACATCGTTTATACGATGAGAAGGCGATGGTATAACGATGACATGAACGATATAAAATACATTTGTGAAGTGCTCTTCGGAGGTGAAGAAAGAAGATGAAATACATGAATAGGAAAGGAAAAAGAAGAGAAGGAGACGACGACGATGACCCACTATCAGGCGTTGCAAATCTGTTCGACGTGGCGATGGTGTTTGCGCTTGGGTTGATGGTGATGCTGCTACTGTATCTCAGCATGCCCGAAGTTTTAACACAGACGGATATGACCATTGTCAAAAATCCGGGGCAGCAGAACATGGAAGTGATAGTGAAAAGCGGTGAACGAATCGAAAAGCTGGATATGATGAACGAGACGGTGCAGGAGGAAATTGTGGGTGAAGTGGGAAGGATATATAAAACAGGAGGTGGTGGGATGATATATGTGCCATCAAACATGACGGAGGGTGTAAAATAAAATGATAAAAATAAAGATAAAGAATGAAGAAATGAAGAAATGGATAGCTATAATCGCAGCGCTAACAATTGTTTTAACAGCTACAACCGCTTTCTCTTCTTTACAAATACCGGTAAGGGCAGAAACGCAGGGGCTCACAATAACCGACGACTTCGGTAGAAATGTAACCATTGAGGAGATACCGGCAAGAATTATCTCGTTATCGCCAACCAATACGGAAATATTGTTTGCCATCGGCGCTGGCAATAGGGTCGTTGGCGTAACCGAATACTGCAATTATCCAGAAGAGGCAGAAGAGAAGCCCGTGGTTGGCGGTGTTTCTACGGTGAGCATAGAAAAGGTAGTAGCCTTAGACCCTGACCTTGTTCTTGGGGATGAGTTGAACGGAGAAGAAACTTTTGGAAGGTTAGAAGAGCTGAACATAACGGTTGTAGGCTTGAATCCTGTAAACATCAGTGAAATAATGGACGATATAATGCTGGTGGGTAGAATAACGGGGGAAGAGACGAATGCCACTGCTTTAGTCGCAAATATGACTCAAAGGATGGAAGAGATTAAAAACAAAACGAGGGATGTAAAAAGACCAACAGTTGCTCAGGTTACCTGGCACGACCCTATCTGGGTTGCAGGCGGGGGCACAGTGCAAAATGAATTGATAAAGATAGCAGGAGGAGAGAATGCCTTTTCTGACATTAAAGATTGGCACACGGTAAGTCTGGAGGAGTTCATAGACCGGAATCCTGATGTGATAATTGTCTCAGTGGGGCATGGAGCAGCGGGAACGGAGCCTTATAAATATATACTAAGTGAGGAGAGGCTGAAAGTGGTGAAAGCAGTCAAAAATGATAGGGTTTATGCCATAGATGCGGATGTTATCTCCCGAGCAGGTCCGAGGATAGTGAACGCCACGGAAACTGTTTATGGGAATCTATCTGAATTTTTCAATGTTACTGACGAAGTGCCTACTGCCACTCCTTCTCCTGCTATTACTACTACAAGTCCGACACCGACAGCAACACCAAGTCCAACATCAGAGCCTACTGTAACACCAACACCTCTATCCACTGCAGCACCAACACCAACTCCCGCTACAACACCAACCCCTACACTACAATCTCTATCCGTGGATATTAATCCAAAGACTGTAACAGCTAAACCAGGAGATACTATAGAATACACAATTACAGCTAATTGGGCTCCTGTAACATGGAATGGGGATATACAAGCAAAAGTAGAGGTAGGAGCAATGGGGATTAGCAAGCATTATAATCACTCTATTCCCACAGAAGGTTTAGAGCCTCCCATAAACCATACCATTCATCCTACAATTCCAGAGAATGCACCTCCTGCAACATACAAAGCGAAAGTTACAGCAATGGCAGATAGCATAAGTGACACAGCAGAAACAGAGTTGAATGTAGAAACACCAGGATTTGAAACGGTGTTAGCGGTTGTTGGATTGCTGGCGGTAACGTATCTTTTGAGAAAAAACAGTCTAAAAAACAAATGAAAGAAGTGAAAGAAAAGAAGCGCGTTTTCTGTTCCTGGAGTGGAGGAAAGGACAGCAGTTTAGCATGTTACAAAGCAATGCTTGACGGGTTTGATGTATCGCATCTCTTGAATTTGCTAGATGAGGATGGGAAGAGGGAAAGAGCACATGGAACTCGCCCTTTTCTACTGAAGCTTCAATCAGAAGCCATAGGAATACCAATAGTTCAGGGGAATGCTTCATGGGAGGGCTATGAGAGTAAATTCAAAGAAGCTGTGAAAGAATTAAAACTTGATGACGTGGAAGGAGGCGTTTTCGGCGATATTGACCTGATTGAGCACCGGAAATGGATAGAGGGGGTTTGCAGCGACCTTGAAATAGAACCAATCATCCCTCTTTGGGGTCTCGACCCAGGGGATATAGTGCAGGAGTTCATAGCAGAAGGCTTTGAAGCAATAGTAGTTGCGACGAGAATAAAAGAAGAATGGTTGGGCAGGAGATTTGACGAATCCTTTATCGAAGAGCTGAAAAAGTACAATTTCCATCTGTCCGGCGAATCAGGGGAGTATCATACTTTTGTAGTTGACGGACCGATATTTAAGAGAAGGATAAAGGTGGGTGAACTGGAAAAAGTGCATGTGAAAGGGATGTGGTTTTTGGATATAAAAGGAGGTGAACTGGAAAATAAATCCGTGTCTTAACTTAAACAGAAGAAAGTTATACTTTGTATACAAGCACGGCTATGAAAAAAACGAATACGACATCTATGCAGAAGAGAGGAGATATATTGATTGGAACTTTGAGAACATAGTAAAGGAATTAGAGAAGCTAAATCCGTACAGGATATATCTTGGCGGTTACGAAGCTACGCTCGACCCAGATTAATTGATGCGGTATCGAGAGCGATGAAGCACCTGTATGTGGTGTCCTATCACCCATTGTATTCAGAGATAAAAGAGATACGGGAAACGCCGAGGAAGGTGAAATTTATTGATATTCTGCCAGATGAACGAGAACAATAATGGTAAAACAAAAAACCGCATATCTCAATAAGTTTATCCACTGGAAGATGGTGATAATTTACTTAGTTGCGATTTTAGGCGTGAGTATCGTGCTGACAACGGCAATCGGACCTGTTTATGTACCGCCGCTGGACATTGTCGTTTTAGCAGGAAGTAAACTTCATCTCTGGGCGGCTTCTTCTATTCCAGATAAGTATGAAGTAATAATTTTACAGATAAGACTGCCGCGGATATTTCTTGGATTGTTGGTCGGTCTCGCACTGGCAACGGCAGGTACAACGCTGCAGGGACTATTTAAAAACCCGATGGCAGACCCGTACATAATAGGAATAGCCTCTGGAGCGGCTGTTGGGGCTGTTCTCTCGATAACTTTACTTCCGCATTTCTTCTCGATTTACACTACTCCGTTCATGGCTTTCCTGGGTGCAGTGTTCGCCACTTTTTTGGTTTACAGCATTGCGCGAGTAGGGGGAAGAATACCTGTGGATACTTTGTTACTTACGGGAATAGCAGTATCGTTATTCTTAAGCGCTGTTTTATCCTTCATGATGTACCGAGTCAGTCATGACTTGGCGGGTATCTTTTTCTGGTTGATGGGCGGATTCTGGCTTGCCAACTGGGCACAGGTGGAAATAGCAATTTTACCAATATTTGTTTGCTTCTCTTTGATTTACCTTTTTGCAAAGGATCTGAATGCAATGCTGCTCGGCGAAGAATCAGCGCAAACACTGGGTATAAATGTAGAAAATGTGAAGAAAATCCTGCTGATTCTTACGGCGTTCATTACCGCTGCTGCGGTATGTTTCGTGGGAACAATTGGCTTCGTTGGCTTGATAATTCCACACATAACGAGGATATTAGTTGGACCAGACCATCGAATTCTGTTTCCTGCCTCTGCTTTGGTAGGTGGGATTTTTCTGGTGTGGACAGATGCATTGGCTCGTTTATTGGGCGAAATGCCAGTAGGGATAATCACTGCATTCTTCGGCGCTCCCTTCTTTATTTATCTGCTTAAGAAAAGGAAAGGAGGACATTATTACGTGTAAGAATGCAAATAGATTTGCTTTTTGCTCATCTGGCTATTTTTATAATCGCTATACTCATAGACGTGACCGTAGGCGACCCCCCTGAGAGAAGGGAAAAGTATTACCCGATTGTATGGATAAGCAGGCTAATGCGCTTGTTTGATACAATAACGAAGAGGGGGAATGTAAGAAAGGAAGAAATTCTCGGAGCGGTGTATGCAATGCTTACAATCTCTATTTTTGGCTTACCCTGTTTAATGCTTCTGTTTATACATTCTGAACTTTTATACGTTATTTTAGGCTCGCTCATTTTCAAAATGACATTCACAATAAAAGGATTGGAAAGATACGGGAAAAAAACGATGGAAGCAGGGAACTTGGAAGAGAAGAGAGAAGCGGTAGGAAAGACAGTCAGTAGAGAAATAGTGGATTTGGATGAGGAACACCTCGATTCTGCAGCCATAGAATCAGTGGCTGAGAATACGACCGATTCCGTCATAGCCCCTTTCTTATATTTCGCGTTATTCGGCGTTTTTGGTGCTATGGTTTATCGAGTGATAAATACGTTAGATGCGGTTGTCGGGTATAAAAACAGGAGATACGAGCATTTTGGCTGGTTCTCTGCGAAAGCCGATGAGGTGATGAATTACATACCGGAGAAGATTGCAGCTGGATTGATCCTGTTGCTGAGTGGTTCAAAACAGGGGGATTTGAGAAATCGTGGTTATGAGAACAACAAAACTGCCCCTTTGACAATAGTGGCAATGAGCCGTGCGTTAAAAGTGAAGCTGGAGAAGGTTGGACAGTACATCGTGGGAGAATACTTTGAAGGTGCGAGAAGTGAGGATATAGGAGAATCAATAAGAATTGCAAAAATAAGCTCTTTTCTCTTCGCTTTTGTCTGCATCGTGCTCATGGCTATTCTCTATTTTGCTGGATGGAGCTGGCTAAATTGAAACCAAGAAAACCTTTACATGGGATAGAAATTTGTGAGCATGGAGGGAAAGTGGGTAAAGATGAAGTGGACAAAGATGAAGTGAAGGGAGTAATAGACTTCAGTGTAAATTTAAACCCTTATGGACCTCCGGATTTTGTTTTCACTGCGATAAAAGAAGCGATGACAGAAATAAAAATGTATCCGGACACAGAATCCAAAGGATTGAGGGAGAAGATATCAAAAAGATTTGGATGCAAGGAGGAGGAAGTGTTAGTAGGAGCTGGTGTTTCTGAACTAATACAACTTGTAGCTCTCTCCTTTGTAAAAGATAGGGTGCTAATGCTGAAGCACACTTATGGAGAATATGGGGTTGCAGTGCAGATGATTAGTGCCGAAATCAAACGAATAGAAATGCCTGGTCTGCGAATATATCCTGCGCTAATTGTAGAGGAAAACGGAGCTGATAATAGAAGAAGCAGAGAGAGCTGATGCATTGTTAGTGATTGACGAAGCGTATGTGGATTTTGTAAGAAATGCTTTTCCATCGCATGTTTTTTCAACTCAAAATTTAGTTATTTTAAGGTCTATGACAAAATCTTATGCAATTCCGGGGATAAGACTTGGATATGCGATTTCGTTAGAGGAGAACATAAGGGAGATGAGGAAAGTAAAAGCTCCCTGGAGTGTTACCGTGTTTGCACAGAAGAGGATGCTAATTTTTATATCCTGAATGTGGTGAATGGAAAAGCAAAAGAAGCGAAAAGAGTGCTTTTGAAGCATGGGTTCTTGGTGAGAGATTGCACCTCCTTTGGCTTGCCTTCATATATAAGGTTTTCAGTGAGGAAGGAAGAATCCAAAAATCAAAACAATTAAAATCTGTGTAATCTGTGGTTATAAAAGGAGCATGGTATGGAAATAGAGATAGAAAGAGCGGCGAGATATATTGCGGTGCATGGCGATTTCAAAGTTTTGAGTTCCGCGGTCTATAACGGTGGTTTTGTCAAGACAAGCAGCACGATAATAAACTTGAATGTGAGCGAGGATTTCCATGGCGATGCTTTTGCGGTCTTTAATTCGTTCATCGAGGAAAAAAAATTAGAACGGGAAAAGGTGGTCGGAATGATGACTGCGGTGTCAATGGAGAATGCGGTGATTCTAAAGAAAGAAGGTATAATGGCTGTTATAACTGCTGGTATGCCACCTTCAAAATCAACGATAAACATAATTTTATTGATAGAAAAGGACCTGTCTCAATCTGCGATGGTGAATATGATAATTGTAGCGACGGAAGCGAAAACAGCTGCTTTATTTGACCTTGATGTGCGAGATGAGCAGGGTGACCTGTTCACAGGTGATTCTACTGATTCCGTGGTTGTTGCCTGTAAAACTTTTAGGAAAAGTTTTATCAAAAACGCTTTGCAGTTCGCAGAAGCAAAGGAGGAGGTATTTGCAGGTAAGGCAACGAGATTAGGAAGTGCAGTGTACGATGTGGTAAGGGAGGGGATAAAGGAAGCTTTTTTTCGTCACAATAGGTTAAGGGCGGACAGACCGATACTAAAAAGGCTGGAATAACGTGGAATAGTTGCTGATGAGCTAATAGGGATTGACATAGCGGAGTATATAGGTGGTAAAAAGGCGCTTTTTAATTTCTTCTATTACGATACGAGGAAACCAGGGATATTAAGCCGATTGGGTGTTTTCATGGACGATGCCATTGGTGGACTGATAGCGGGGTGCATGAGTAAGATGTTGGGCTAACACTTTTTTATTTTTATCCATCCCTCTTTTAGCGCTTCTTCAACCACAAAAGCATCAACGCTATTTTGCTCTTTTCCTCTGTCTACAACTACCCTTTTAACCTCCTCGGGAATGATGACTTCTTGAAAAAAGTCTTTTAGAAGGTGTAACCTCCCTAGTTTTGCCAGATAGATCAATGGAGTCGCATTGGATACGATCATTTAATGGCCCTAAAATCTTTTCTCAGGTCTTCAACCGTATATTAAATACATATATAATTTATCAATTAAACAATGCTTGATATAATTAGTTTCTTAACGCAAATACCCGTAAGAAAAGGAACAAAAATAGAAGAAGTAGCAGCCAAGAGTTACCTCTTCCCTTTTGTCGCTTTGTTGATTGGCTTGCTTGTCACTGCGGTAGCTTCTGTCGTTTTTGAATGCTCAGGTTCAGCACCCGAGATTGCCGCTTTGCTCGTTCTGCTCGCTATTTACCTTGTCACGGGTTTGATGCATCTGGACGGTTTAGCAGATTTCTTCGATGGCGTAATAGCAGGAGGAACTAAGGAAGACAAGAGAAGAGCGATGAAAGACGAGAAAATAGGAATAGCGGGATTGTTCGCCACTGTTTTTGTTATCCTATTGAGCTTTTTCGCTATCGAAACCGTATGCACGAGCTTAACAAAAACAGCTCCAGTACACAGCTTTGATTTACGCTCCTTTTATCATTTCGCTTCTGTATTCGTAATTGCAGAAGTTTCGGCAAAGATAAGCATGAACACATGTATGATATCCGGGAAATCAAAAGAAGGCGCAGGGGACGGTATGGGTATGGGGCTTTGTTTATTCACTCGTTCTCAAAATTCGGGTACGTGACAGCTCTCCTCTCTTCTATACTTATCTCTCTCATTTTCACTGCATTTTCCTTTCGTTTCTTTATTGTGTTTACAGGCATCGCAGTCGCGTTATTCGTTTCTCGTATTGCGAAAAGCAATTTCGGCGATGTAGACGTAAGCGGGGACGTAATAGGGGCGTCAAACGAACTCGCAGGATGTGCGAGTTTGGTTGTATGGGCAATCATTATAGTATAGTCACCAAACTTAAGTACGGAGCCTGTGTATAGCGATCCTATAACGTTCATCTTACCGTTGCGCTCAAGATTGAGTTCATCAGTAGCCATACCAACGATGATATCGCATAGCACGCAGTACCCGTTCTTCGCTATCATATCGGCTGCTTCTCTTGGATAAATGCCTTCACTGTATGTTTTATCAAGTATTTCCTTTGTATTGCTTCTTATTTTATCTTTTATCTCAGAAAAAGCCTCTTTCTCACTTCCATGCCTGTATTCGACCGCAGCCGTGATGAGATGACACCGTATATGTGTATCACCTTTTCAGGTCCGAATTCATCTGCATATTCATCAAAGATTCTTTGATTGATCTCCATGGTATCAGATCCTTGTTTATATGATGTTTCGGTGGTTCTTATTCCGTCTGTGATCGCAGAAGAACTGCTGGTGAGTCTCTGGTTTGCTGTATGTAAGGGTCTGGGTACTGCGGGTCTCTTTCTTTCTAGCAATAAAAGTTGCGGATATCTTTGAGTATTGTATGCCAGAGATGTACGAAGCATTTTGCGCGCTTGGGACGATGGTGACAATCCCGTAAAGTCACCACAACCATCGTAGAGTAAGCGGGCTATCTTGCCCTTTACCAGCTCACCCGGACCAGGAGTTGGCGTCTCAGGGGTTACTTCAGTGTCAGTTGGAGGCAACTTCAGGATGCAGGGTCCCTTCTCCCACGGAACTTGCACCTGGACTGTGATTCCCCGATAAGATCGGCGCCTTGCCACTGGCTGATATCTACACGCCGCCAGGGTCTCAGACATGCCTCAACACCTACACATATCCGATCCCCAACATCGGTCCTACCCTGATTAACATCCTTTCCTTCTCGGTTCTTTCCCATACGGTTATCTCATACTCTTGTAGAAGCTTTTCAGTCTCTATTTTGAAATTCGACTTTCCAATAAACTCAGAGAGGTCGTTAATAAATTTAGAGAGTAAATAACTTGAACCACTGCTCATCACGGTTTCGGAAGCTTTTTCTATTTCGCCTCGCGCTAAAAACTCTTTTCCCTCTCCACATCCTATTCTAAGCTTATTTAAATCGCGATTCCTGGAAGTGTATTCAGAGAAGAACGCACCTATTTCTGCAAATGAAGAGACTAAAAGCAGAAGAAGCCCTGCTATCACTGGATACAATAGCGCTAAACTTCCAATAAATATCATTACATTTCCAAGGTTAACGGGACTTTTCTTAAATTTCATGCAAAGCAACGAAGTTATTATAATTGTCACGAAAAAGACAAAATCAACAGAAGTTCCTATTGCAAAACTGCTCAAGTCCGTATAAGCTGCTAAAGTAGTGCAGGAGATGAAAATGGCAGTCAGGCAGATAGGACAAGGACAAGGGATAGAAAGTAGTAGAAAGCTGTGCCTGGAGATATACCACCTCTTTGAATATCAAGTAGATAAGAAACGTCAAAGCCCTCTGATAGTACTTTATGGCAGGCAAGACAACTTTCCTTTCCACAGTTCCAGGAAGAAAAAACTTTCATGGATAAACTCCCTCTCTGAAAGTTTCCGCACGCCCTCCACCATTACGATGCTTCGGGTCCCTGCGTTTAGCACTTCATCCCTTACCTTTGGCTCACCGATGGCAGCAATCAAATCATTTTTCATTGACTTTCCTATTTTCAATTCTTTTTCTAAGAGCTGAAAATAAATTGTCAGTGCATGCCTTATTACCTCGGAGCGGGTAATGCCATTCCTGGTTGCGATTTCGTCAATCTTCTGTATTTTCGTTTTTGGTATTCTGATGTTTACGGGTTCCATTTCACCTGCTCTTTTCAGCATCGCTACAAATTTTGCATTACGTGTGTAATACAAAAGGATACATTTACATTTAAATATAGATTGTCCGAACGTAGCTATCATGAACACAAAGAATAGCGAAGTAAAAGAAGAGAAGCAAAGTGTGATGGCGTACAGATTGAAATGTCATAGGACAGCAAATGGGGGTTTGTCGCACTACATGTTCGGGGACTCGCCTGCTGACAAGGCGCTCTTTTAGCGCACTTAGGTGGTCTAAAGTGCATTACAATACTGGAAATCACCCGCAATTGACGCTTTGTGACATTGACGAGGAGACCATGCTCGTCATCGATCCGGACACCGTCTTTTGGGCACTGGTTCCAAAGGGAGAGGATATCAATTCAAAGATAAGGCAGGAGATTCCCCCGCTGTATGGCAGAGTCAAGCGAGAGTGTGAAGAAGAGATGCACGAATTCCGGTTCAAGTCATCCCTCGCTGTTATTTACATGAATTCCGTGAGCAGATGTAATCTGAATTGCTCATACTGCTATATACCACAAGAAATAAGGAAAAGCCACCAGCAAATGGATAAGGAGCAACTTTTTGAGACGCTTATTTTCGATGCCATAGAAGAATTTGAAGACCGATTATACTTCGGCATTCAAACAAATGGGACTCTCTTCAGAGAAGATGATGTGGAGTTCCTTAAGAAGCATGGCGTGAGTGTGGGAACCACACTGGATTCGCCGTATCCGGAAATACATAATTCTCTGAGGAAGACCTGGGATGGAAAGGGCACTTTTGAGAAAATCGTAGATACTTCCTGAAGATATTGAGTGGCATGGAGCAGTTGCGAGAATGGATAAGGGAACAAAATTCTGACGCTGAACATGGTGAGAACAAACTTGAATGCCTGTTAAGGGAAAAGGGTGCAAATTAAAATGAAGGCAGCGGTTTTGAAAGGAATCGGAGATTTAGAGATAGAAGACATAGACATACCCTCCTGTAACCACGCCGACATATTGATAAAAGTAGAATCATGCGCAAGAAAGTACGAAAAAGGGAAAAAATAGAAAAGTTTATATATTGTCATTCTCCCACATACCTAATGGAGGTATAAAAGTGTAAAATGATTGCGCAAGAGCAGAAGCCTATGGACGAGATTCTGGGCTACCTTGAGGGAAAACAGAGGATAGTAACAATGGGCTGTGGGGGGTGTGCTACATTCTATCAAACCGGCGACAAAAAGGCAGTAAAAGAGATGGCAGAGAAACTTACGAAAGAAGGGAAAGATGTCACCAAAATTTTCCTGCCTTTGGGTATTTCTGCCTGTGAGATTGACATGAGTTCGGTCTTTTTGGAGAAGAACCGAAAGGCGATTGAGGGCTGCGATGCGGTTTTAGTGCAAAGCTGTGGTGAGGGTGTGCAGGTAGTGCGAGAATATCTGGATGACAAAATGGGTCTCGCAAAGTCCGTATATCCTGCAAATAATTCAATGGGGAATGTAGGTGGAGGTCCTACTGATTTTAAGGAGACGTGTCAGGGATGTGGAGAATGTGAATTAGGAAAAATTGCTGGTATCTGCCCTTTGACTGCGTGCGGGAAAGGATTGATGAACGGTCCTTGTGGAGGAGTGCGAGAAGATGGGA
Organism: Methanomicrobia archaeon LH_S13; assembly: GCA_023659785.1. Taxonomy (GTDB): domain Archaea; phylum Halobacteriota; class Syntropharchaeia; order Alkanophagales; family Methanospirareceae; genus JAGXOR01. Next base: position 12,423 of record JAGXOR010000002.1, on the reverse strand, counting down.
AATGCGAAACGGACCCAGAAAAGGACTGCGCATGGGTTAAGATATATGAGCGATTGGAGAAACTTGGCGAACTCGATGAACTCCTGAAAATGAGAGAACCACATGCATGGAGTAAAATGAAAAGACCACGGACTTTCAAGATAGAAAAACCTATTAGTCTTGGACGCACCATGTTTGGGTCTATTCCTGAATACGTATCTTTTGGTCTCAGGAAACCTTTTACACCAAAGCACGAAGAAAAAGCAGAGGGTGAGTAAAGGAGAGAAGAGAGTTTGGAGGAAGGGATAAAAAATGGCTAAAGAAGTGTATAGCGAATTGATGAAAGAAGTAGAGGAAGGGAAATTTGTCTGGACGGGGGAATTAGAACCTGAGAAGGCAGGCAGCGTTGAATCAGTAGTACAAGCAGCGAAAGACCTAAAAGGACATGTTATTGCCTGTAACGTGACGGATAGCCCTCAGAGCTTTGCAACTCTTAGCAGTCTGGTAGCAGCTTATAAAATACAGGAAGAAGCGGGTATGGAGGCGGTATATCAGCTCAGGTGCTCAGATAGGAATCGTATAGCTCTTCAAGCTGACGTGCTTGGCGCTGGCGTCATGGGAATAAAGAACATTTTAGCATTAACGGGTGACCACGTAGCACTTGGGGATACACCAGATGCGAAGCCGGTATATGATTTGGATTCAACTACGCTGTCTTATATGATAAGGAAAATAGTAGATGAGGGAAAAGACCTTGCAGGAAATGAGATAGCGGAACCACCAAAAATGCATATAGGAGCGGCGGGTGCTCCAGGAGCGGCTGTTTTACAGGCTGAAGCATACAAAGTGAAAAGGAAAGTAAAAGCCGGAGCTGAATTCATACAAACTCAGGTCATTTACCTCCCTGAGGTACTGGATAATTTCTTTAAAGAATTAGGCGATTTGGGTGTTCCAGTTTTTGTTGGAATATTCCCAGCAAAGAGTTATGGAGCGGCGAAGTTCTTCGATGAGGCGGTAGCAGGCGTTGATGTCCCACCTGATTATCTTAAAAACCTGAAAAAGACGAAAGAAATAAAGGATAAGGCGAAGAGGAAGGAAGAGGTAGATAGAGTCAATGTGGAGTACTTCACAGGTTTCTTAGAGCATCTAAAAGATACACCGGCGACTGGATGCCACATGATGGCTGTGGGGTATCCGAGGATAATACCAGCACTTAAGAAAGTGGTAGAGTGAAAACTTTAGAAACATCTTTTTCCCTCTCTTTTTTATTTTGATTTGATTCAAGAACATTCAGCAAAATCAGAAGTCCATTCCGGTCGAGCAGGAGGATTTGAGCAATAATTATTGTCTTTTTTTGCCCTTTCTTCAACCTCTGCAATTACGCTACTTAATTCCTTGCCAAAGTTTTTTCTTCGATATCATCAAGGATGTGATACTATGAAAGTCAGGGAAATATTGAATAAAGTCAAGTGGGATAGAAGGATGGACTTTGACTTCGACCAATTAGAAGTAGTTTATCTACATCGAGGCGCCCCATCTGATTTGAAAAAGATTTATGGGCGAGAAATAGTACATATAGGAAAATCTTTTCTCAGTCTGAAAGGAGCGGAAATCCCCTATCACCGCATCATCAAGATTTCATATAAAGAGAAAGTATTATTTGAAAGAAAAAACGATGGGCATAAGCATAAAACCAAAACCGTTGATAGACGAGGCGGCAATGATAGTGGAGAACGAATTTAAAACTCTGGTGATTGCAGACCTGCATTTAGGTATAGAAGCAGAGCTAAGACTAAAAGGAATAAATATCGGCAGTCAAACGGAGAAGTTGTTAGAGAGCACGCTAAAATGTGTAAAAGCTGCTGAGCCCGATGTGATAATCCTATTGGGTGATGTGAAGCACGCAGTGCCAAAAATATCGTGGATGGATAGAAGAGAAGTGCCTTTTTTCTTGACCGAGTTGGCTGAGTATGCACCTGTGTATGTGGCTAAAGGAAACCATGACGGACATTTAAGCAAACTGTTGCCAAAAGAGATGGCGGCAGAGAGGGAAGGCAAGCCAAAGCACGAGGTGTATATTAAAGGTACGAGGGGATTCTTGTTTGACGGTGTAGGGTACACGCATGGGCATTCATGGCCCTCACAAGATTTGTTCTCTGCAAAATATATACTGATTGGACACAACCATCCGAGGATAAGACTTGTAAGTCCAAGCTCGCATTATAGGAGCATGAAAAGCGTATGGATTCGTACCAAATGCGATTATGACGCAGTAAAGAAACATTATCCAGAGTTAGAGGAAAGCAGTTGGGGTGACCCCTGGGTGATAATAATGCCCGCGTTTAACGAAATATGTGGTGGCGTTACCTTTAACTCGTCGAATAAAAGGCTTCTGGGACCAATAGCCACAAAGCTTCTTCGCTTAAATGATATGAAGGCGTATTTGTTGGATGGAACGTATATAGGAAAAGTAGGGGATTTGGATTAACCAACAACTTTTTTTACCTTCGGTAAAAACCGTGATTAAAAAGAAAAAGAGTTATGATAAGAAAAGAAGAGATAGAGCATATAGGGTGGTTAGCGAGGATAGAGTTGAGCGATGCCGAGAAGGAACTATTTGAGAAGCAATTGAGCTCGATATTGGATTATTTCGCCGTACTGGATGAATTAGATACTGAGGATGTAGAACCTACTTATCACGTAATTGGCATAAAAGATGTGGTAAGGGAAGACGAGCCGAAGGAGGCGTTAAGCCAGTCAGAAGTGTTGCGGAATGCACCTAAGAAGGAGAAGGGATATTTCAAAAGTCCGAGGATGTTATGAAGCATAAAAATAAAAATAAAAAGAGAAAGAAAAGATCTGAATAGATTGTTTGTAGTAATCCCCTTTTTGGTGATTGCGTATCTCTCATTTATCCTTGTGCGAGATTTTTTACTCTCTGTCGTTATTGGAGCAATAACATAGAAATTGTTAGTGAGGAATGGATAGAAAAGGAGAAATAAATTTAACGCACAGGTGCAACTGCACGCACAAATGGACTGCATATATAAAACAAGGTTAACGTAAAAATAATGGCTGCGGGATAAACGAAAGGCAAAGAGAAGGCATAGAAAAAGAACAGCATGAAAAAAACAATCCCTGCTGCTATCTCTATTCTCTTATCTCTTATATTCCCATACTTTATTCTGCTGGCCATCAAGCCACATAAAATACCCATTAATACAATCATAAGGAAAAAGCAAGGTTGAGATGGAAGAGGTGATTCGATAAATACAAGCATAAAAGAAGCTAAAACAATTGCACTTCCGGTAATCGGAAATCCTTCAAAATACACTTTTTCTTTTTGCAAAAGAAAACCTGTGCTAAAAGAAAACCTTGCAAGTCTTAACATCCCGCTTATCACATACGCACCGCAGAGAGCCAACGTAATATAAAGGTAAGCGTAAGCGTAAACATGTAAATGGCTATTGATGAGTGCATAAGCAACAATTGCAGGTGCAACGCCAAAGGACACCATATCCGCAAGCGAATCAAGATATTTGCCTATGGGTGAGCATTCTATATTTCTCGCTACTACGCCATCTAACCCATCAACAACCGCCGCTACTAAAATCAATACGAGCGCATTTTCAATTGCTTTTTCATTTATGCCACTTCCACCGAGTACAAACAGTATAGCAGAGAAGCCAAACAAGGCATTGAGGACCGAGAGTAAATCAGGCAGTTTTATTAGCTTTAAAATGCTCTCATCAGAAGAATTAGCTTTGTTCATTTTTTTCCTCTGCCCAGATAAAAGAAACGGTTTAATCTACGGCTGCAATCACTCCATACACCTTCTTTTCCTTTCGATGTTATGTGCAGATATTCGGCGATATTGTATGGTTCAGTACTCCTCTCAAGCCCTTCTGGCTCGAAGATTAGCTGTAAGCGACCTCTAAAGGATTCCACCACGCCTTTTATATATTCCGTATTTATAAACTTTAAAACTATCACATTAATAATTACACACAGATAATAAACTCACCGTTTGTAATTTATGCATTATCCCCAAGGCATTGATTGTTCTCTGTTATCTCATGCATATATGCCCGCATCTCTGGCGTTCCATAATCCTCATCCAGATATCGATAGTTCGAACCCTTATCCACGATCTCGACTTCGTCAACCTTTTTCCCTTCAAAATATTCATCTGCAACCTTTTTTACCAGACCATGCACACCCGACCCTGACTGTGCCATATCCTTTCCCCGATATGCTGTATAGTGCGGCACACCAAGCGTTGCTGCAACCCTTCTGTGAACCCATTTCCTGATCGAATCCTCACCATCCTTTATCTTAAGAGTTGGAGAAATCCTCATTGCACATTGTACAACATTTCTATCTAGGTATGGAACGCGTAACTCAACAGAATGACCCATTGTAACCTTATCTTCCCTTTCAAGTGTATCGTCATACAATAAACCAATATCTTCCCATAATTTATTGTGCAGTTTCAAGAACCCATCCTTGCTTACCACTTCCTTATACCACCAATAACCCGCAAATAACTCATCCGCACCCTGTCCCGTGAACATCACCTTTATTCCGTCTTCAGATGCCGCCTTTGCTGCAAGATACATCGGAACCGCGACCTCGACCTGAAGGAGACCCTCAATCTCGATAGATTCGATAATCTCTGGCAGTATCATCTCCACTTTTCGCTCATCAATATAAATCACGCTTAACTCCAATCCTAAATCTTTGGCTATCTTTTCCGCATTCTTTACATCCTCGGAATCCTCTTTCCCAACACAATAGCATCTGAGATTCCATCCAAAGTCAGATATGAGCTTTGCTATCAATACCGAGTCCACACCACCAGAGAAGATCATCCCAACCTTATCCACGCTTAATCCCCTCAACATCCCCTCAACCGCATCAGTTAAAGCATCTTTATAACTCATGGCTTTATCGAAATCTGTAATATCAACCTGTGGCCTCTCGATTCTCACGCCTTGATGTATAGATATTCCCTCTTTATTTGCCCTCAATATCTTCCCGGGTGCTATCCTTTTGATTTCGCCTTCAATATCATAAAGCCCCTTCTTCTCAGAACAGAAAAAGACACCTCCATCCTCTTGTACAGAATATAGCGGCTTTATACCGACCGGGTCCCTTGCGATTGCGATTTCCACACCATTGGTAACCGCGAAGGTATACATGCCGTTTAACATCTTTACAGCGGATTGCACGGTTCTCAACAGATTGCCATCGTAGATTTCCTCTATCAGATGCAAGAGAATCTCGCTATCATTATTCTCGTCCTCTATCGTATGGTCTTTACTCAATAGCCCCCTTAATTCTTGATAGTTGTATATCTCGCCATTGTGCACCAGCGATAAAGAGCCGTCACAAGACCGAAATGGTTGTATCGCATCATCGCCTCCAACGATGCTTAATCTGGAATGCCCAAGACATACTTTTGCCTTTTCACTGCTTTCCAAATCGCTTATCTTCCTACCCCTCAGAATCTTTCCATCCGCATACAATCCCTGCGCATCTGGACCTCTATGCTTGGTCTTTTTGAGCATATCGGTAACGATACGCGTCGGCACTTTTTCATCAGAAAAATAGCCGCATATCGAGCACATAAATAATTATTTATTTCTTATACACCCTTAAATAGGTTGTTTGAGGAAAAATAAGATATTAACGGGATTTTATGAAGATTCGGAAGTTTTAAGTGATTGGCACTACTATTTTATGTACTTTCTTCCATAATCTGTCTGGCATGTAGTGGTGTTCTTCGTAGACCCTCGAATACTTCTCTTCAATCTCGTTGAAGTATTTCTCAACATCCACCCCTTTTCCCTTTAGTTGCCTGTCCAGTATCTCTTGCTGAAATAACTGTATGGCTGCTCCTCTCATATTAGAGTTGTAGGCTTTGTAGAAATACAATTGCACTTCCTTTGGGTGCCCTACACACTCCCAGGGAATGTAACCTTCTAAACCCAGAAGCTGCTTCCAAATTGGAATGAGTTCTTCATCCCTGAACAGGTCTTTGCTGAATGCTTTTACGGTCTTTTCATGGTTGCCAAACGCCGAGAAACCCGCAAACACATACGCGCATTTCTCACATAAACCACACCAGGGCTTCTGTACGTTACAGGAGTAGGTTGTGTAAACCTTGTCGCCTACCTTCTCAAACAAGGTCCTGAATATCCAGACATCGTGAAACGGTTTAAGTAGGCTTACCCTCTCTATGCCTTGAAACAACTTTCCAAACAGATCGAACATTTCTTTTTCTGCGTATATACTTTTCATCCACTGGTGACTTATTTCTTCTCCCGTCGCATCATCAACGAGGTTGGGCGCGTCTGCGCTCTTCTCATTGCCTAATACCTGTAACCCTATATCATATAGTATCTGTATTGGAATGAAAGACATTGAGCCGAAAAGGACCTCGCCTGCTTCCGTCCTAAACTTTTGTTTCTTCACCGGACTCTTCGGAATCCGTTCACTGACTTTGAACCGCTTTAACCGTTCCCTCAGCCAAGGATAGTAGTCGTCATATATGTGGATAACATGTTGCTTTTCACTATTGAATACGTTAGAGGCGTTGGAAAACAAATCCTCCTGGCTTTCCATTCCACCGTAATACGTGTGCAGGTATGTTATAACGTCATAGTGTACTTCGGCTTCATCAAGCAATAAAGCACAAAGCAGGCTGTCTTTTCCCGCGCCGGAAGTCAACATTACCTTCTCTGACTGAGTAGAATCTATCTTCCAGATAGGCAATGCATGCATCCGGGCACCAAGTTCTTTTTCTTCATATAGTATCTCCGGACCTTTATAGTCCAACCTCTGGATTTGATATCTGTGTTCACTCCACTCATGTGGAATACTGTATTCAAGGAACTTTACTAAGTCCGGGTGAACCCATCCACAGTATTTTGTAATGTCTAATTGAGCAGGCAGTACAGCACCAAATCGAAAAAAACCGAACACACCAAGAGAAACAGCAAACGTTTTTAAGGCGCCCTTATCGCGGGTAAGTTTTGGTTCTTTTAGTGAAAGTGATTTATAGTTAACTTTCAGCGTGTTTATGTCACCGTCAAGAAGATATTTAAATGTTATCGTATCTTCGCCTATATCAACGCCGTCAAGGATTGCTTTCTCTACAAAAAAATCCCTTAAATCGCTTTTGTATTCCATATTCATTCTATTAGAGGGTATGAGCCATCTTCCTGGTGGACTTCACTACCTACAAGGGGTGGGTTGAAGACACACACCACTCGCATACGTTTCTTCGCTCTAAGAAGGTGCTTTTCATGCTTGTTGAGTACGTATAAAGTACCAGGCGTTATATTGTATACCTTATTATCGTCCACGCGTTCAACTTCACCCTCTCCTTCTATACAGTACACCGCTTCAACATGGTTCTTATACCATATATATGTCTCAGTCCCCTCATTGATGATAGTCTCATTGAGTGAGAAGCCAACTCCGTCTCTTTTTAACAATAAACGCCTGCTAATCCAGTTATTGTTTTCGGCAGTCACTTCCCTCTCGCTGCCCTTGATCTCCTCGATATTACGGACTATCATAGCACCATATCACCGGAAGTTCTGGTTTGATGTATTAACACTTCCTCTTTAAGGACATCTTCCACACTCTCCTCGATTATGTCAAGTCCCTCTCTCAACAACTCTTCTTCTATAATCAATGGCGGGAGGAATTTCAGGACGTTGTCTTCAGCACCTGCCAGCTCAATAATCACATTCCGGTCGAAAGCAGCATTCGCAAGGTGCTTGCTGAAGCCTCTGTGTGGAATATCCAGCCCATATATAAACCCGCGACCTCGGACGTCCGCCTCCAGCTGGGGGTATCGATCTCTAATAGTTTCAAGACGTTTCCTTAACATAGATGACTTCTTGTTAATCTCTCGTGTTAGTTCATCCGTCTTCCAGTAATTGAATAACTGTGTGGCAGCCACGAAAGCCAGATTGTTGCCCCGGAAAGTACCTGTGTGTTCTCCGGGCTTCCATATATCTAACTCCGGCTTCATCAATACAAGTGACAGGGGGAGACCACCACCAATGCTCTTTGAGAGTGTAATAATGTCAGGCTTGATACCGGCGTGTTCAAAACTGAAGAACCGCCCAGTACGTCCGTTCCCCACCTGAATATCGTCTATAATCAACAGTATGTCAAACTCATGGCAGAGTTCAGATAATTGCCTGAGCCATTCAATGCTTGAAACATTCACCCCACCTTCACCCTGGACCGTCTCCACAATTACTGCTGCTGGATCATCCAGACCGCTGCTGCTGTCTTCCAGGACCTTCCGCAAGTAATCAACGGTGTTGATACTATCACCAAAGTAGCCATCGTAAGGCATGAAAGCGACGTTGTTTCGGCTGATAAACGACTCGTCCCGGTAGAAGTCATTTCCGGTTATAGAAAGCGACCCCATAGTCAACCCGTGAAATGCGTTGGTAAATGCGATGATGTTGGATGTACCCTTTATCATACGAGCGAGCTTCAATGCGGTCTCAACAGCGTTTGTACCCGTAGGTCCAGGGAACTGTATCTTGTAGTCGAGGTCACGCGGTTCAAGGATGGTCGAGTAGAAAGACTCAATGAAACGCCGTTTACTCGTCGTTGCTTTATCAAGACCATGTACGATTCCGTCATTTTGTAGGTATTCTATTAAAGCCTTTGTTACCAGGGGGTTGTTGTGTCCGTAGTTTAAAGCTCCTGCACCTGCGAAGAAATCAATGTATCGGTTATTGCTTTCATCATAGATGATTGACCCATGAGCGTGGTCAAAAACGGTGGGAAAAGCGCGTAAATACGACCTTACCTCTGACTCCTTCTCCTTGAACACTTTTAAACCCTCGGATCCTTCGTCTGAGACCTCCTCTGGTGCATGTGTAAAAGGTCCTGGTCCTATGCGCAATAGAATTTCAGGTGGGTGTTCGTCGGCTCCGAACTCTTCCCCTTTCAGAAACTCCTGCTTCTCTATGGTTGTATTGAGGTAGCCGGCAATAGACTTGAAGAATGCGAGTGACTTCCTGTTGGGTGGTGTTACACTCGTCTCCAGATAGGTCACATCTTTTAAATATTCCTCGGACAGCAAATATTTTACCATCACCGATGCGACTCCTTTTCCCTGCTGATGTCGCGCGACCGCCACCTGCCAGATGAACAAGACATCTGATTTCTCTGGAGGTTTGTAGGATGAGAGAAAAGCGACAATTCCCTTCTCGTTTTCTCCGATTACACAGGTCTCTCTGAAGTGCTTACATAAAATCAAGTAACTATACCGCGAATTCAAGTCAAGTGGCGGTGAATACTTGACAAGCCGCCATATCGCATCGCCATCTTCTACCGTAGGATGACGAAAGCGGAATTCACCATACGTCCCTACCTCTTCTACTCCACCAGTAGTATCATTACCTTTCATCGTATCTATTTAGAAATAGTTATTAAATTGGGTTCTATCTTCCAAAGCCCCTATCTCATCATTTCTCAGAATCTTTCCATCCGCATACAATCCCTGCGCATCTGGACCTCTATGCTTGGTCTTTTTGAGCATAAGCATATCGGTAACGATACGCGTCGGCACTTTTTCATCAGAAAAATAGCCGCATATCGAGCACATAAATAATTATTTATTTCTTATACACCCTTAAATAGGTTGTTTGAGGAAAAATAAGAAATTAAAGGGATTTTCTGAAGATTCGGCAATTAATGACCGTTTAGAAGCGCAGCACCATTGCACAAGAAGAGGAAGAGATTTTTTGGTATCTCATCAAAGTATCTCCTGAATCCACGTAAAAACACACGGTCCATTTCTTCTGCGTTTCTCGCAGTTATAATTACGATTGGTATTCCGTTCTCAAGCAACGATGCCAGCATCCTGTACATATCATCTGAAGGTCTGGACTGCCCGGGGGATAGGAGCGTCCCGTCCATATCAAAGGCTGCTGCCTGATAAGTCGCTTTAAACTGAATGAAAGGCATATCCATCGATGCCTTAATTCTTGAATTATCGGGTGATACAAAGTTCAATCGCTCTATCATCCAAAGAGTTCCAGCAGCATTTGATATATTGAATAATTCATGACTGTTAAAGGTATTGCTATTGGCTTCATCTGCGCGATAGACAGAGAAACTTCCAGGATATGCGAGAAGTTCGTGGTCGTTCCCTCCTTTCTGCCCCTGATCACCGAACTTTGCAATCCTATTTATTGGAACATTAATCATCGAAGCGAATTGTGTGAGCGCATTCCCTTTGTGGATGTTCCTCTTTGCGACCAGTGTACCGTAGTTTGTGCAGTTTGCTCTGTATCTATCAGCGAACTCTTCTCTTTCCTCCAGTCTTCTGCTAAACCACGAATAATCGATATCTTGGTCGCGATAAAAGTACAGCATAATTCGCCGATCTTTGAGGGATAAAAATTGGATATGGTTTATGTTTATATCTTTACATATGCTGAATATATGCGATGTTATAGTCCTTTCATCCTCTCTGCTCAATGTTATATCACGCCAGTCACGATCATTCAACTGATCTGGCGGTAGATATCCCTCCTCGGTCAGGAAGTTCAGGTTCAGGTTCAGGCTCATGGCGTCACCTCGAAGATTGATATGAGCGTGTGTGCGGCCCCTAAACCTTCTGAATAATCGCGCTCGATGTTGCGCAGAAGATAACCCAAAGAAGGCTCAAAGACATCTGCTCTGAAGTCGTCAGTGTGCTTGTATGCCTTTTTATCCTTGGTGATCTCTCCGAGATGTTCCAGGTCGCTCTTCAAGTATTCTGGAATGGCATACACCTCTTCAACTTCAAACCAATCTGGAACAGGTATATCAAGATAGCTACATGCGGTCACAACTGCATAATTCCAGAGATATGCTATCCGCTCGTAATATGCGCGAACCTCTTCGGGAGCACCCCCATACTTGTAGTCCATAAACATATCAGGTAAAGGAGTCCGCTCGAGCGGGTAAAATAATCTGTTCACCCTCGTCCTCATTGGCTTCAGGCGTGTATTGAAGCTGCCCGTATCTATGTGCCTGCCGATGAAGATTGAACGGTCGAAAGTATCGAAGAGCTCTGCTTTAATACCGGCTTCTTGTGCTGCTTCTATCACAAAATCATTCAATTCTTTTCCCCAGAATTTCATGTACACCTGCTCTTTTACCTTCCCGTCACTGAAGAATGACATATTATAGATATGCCATGAGGGTTCGTTCCACTGAGTTTGCCATTCTATGGAGTACCTTCCCAGGACGTCCACCACGAGAAATGCAGGCCGCTCAAAGCTTTTTATGTGATTGAATATCTTCTCAAGGAGCAAGCTGAAATCATCGTTATTTAGGTGAGAGAATGGAACGCCTGAAGAGAAATAGATATTGAATTGTCTCTCTGGGTATTCATCGCGCAAGAAATCACACTGGCGGGTCGTCACTTTCTCATCACTCTTATATCTATCATTCGCAATCTCCAGCAGATCGGGGTTTGTATCGAGACCCACATAATACTCCATGTCATTATTATTTAGTAGCTTACAATCATCTTCCTCGACCGGCACATCCACCTCAAGTATATTCGATAAGAGATGATACCCATACCCGATGCCACATCCAAAATCGAGGATTTTTAACTTCTCTCCTCGCTCTATCAGCCGCTTGACCATCTCACGATAATGGTCCTGGCATATCTTGTCTTCCCAGCGGACCTTTACCGGATCATATCGAGAACTCCTCATCGGCTGGTTGTAATAGCTTATCGCATTACGTTTATAAACTTTATCTTCTTTCTCTTTCATCAATCTCTTTAAAATCATTACAGTGCTAAAAAGGTTATTTGAGGAATATTAAGATAAAAACGGATTATTCTGAAGTTTCGGAAGTTTTATATAAAAGGCGCTATTATATACAAATAATGGTAAGCAAAGAAGATAATAAGATACTTGAGATACTTCAGCAGGATGCAAGGACGCCCATATCTAAAATCGCAAAAGAGGTCGGTTTGAGTGAAAATGGCGTGAGGTACCGGCTTGAGAAGCTGGAGAAGGAAGGCTCTATTAAGAGTTATACGATATTGCTAAATCCCAGGAACTTTGGTAAGAAGCTCCTTGCGATATTCAATCTGGAAGTAGAACCAAAGGAGATGGGGAGCACATTACCTAAATTGGCAGGGCTGGACGAGTTTATTAAGATATATCAGACCACGGGGCAGTTCTCGATTAACGCAATCGGCCTATTTGATAACGAAGAGAGTTTAACGAGGTTTATAAATAATAAGCTTTTGTTTGAGTTCCCAATCCAGAATTATACCGTTGAGATTGTAATTAGGAAGGTTAAAGATGCAGATTATGAGGTATGAAATATATGGGTGCGAGGTTATGAGATTCAACCATTTTGTTTCAAACCTCTTCGTATGATGCTATCAAT
>JAGXOR010000029.1:8242-12723 GCA_023659785.1 Methanomicrobia archaeon LH_S13 | reverse complement strand
CGAAATCATAGAAGGCTTTATAGGATTGCAATTCTAATATAACAAAGTCAAGATATTACCTGTCTTTGTAACTTTGAACCCGGATTGATTGAGGATGAAACTTTTGATTTTGCCATATTTCTTATAGCGCAACTTACCCACTTTTCTACCGTTTTCCTTCATCGTGGGCAGCATCGCCTGCAACTTATACCTGGAAGGAATCTTCTCGCTGTCATTCCAGATAGTTAAGAAGAAGTTGTAGAGCAATCTGCATATCTCTAACACCGATAACAACTTCTTTTCGTATTCCTTCTTCGGGTACAGCCGAAACTTATAGGTTATTTGCATTTCTCTATTAGCCTCCTGATAAGATCATCGTAGCTTTTACTTCCGCTACTGGAACACGAACCTGTTTCATCGTATCCCTTTCCCTTACCGTCACTGTATCGTTTTCCAGCGTTTCGTAATCTATGGTGACACAATAAGGCGTACCTATCTCATCCTGACGCCGATACCTCCTGCCAATACTGCCTGAATCATCATATTCAACTAATATGCCCTCGTCCCTCAACTTCTGAAACATCTGCCTTGCCCTTTTCTTCAACTCATCCCGGTTAATCAAAGGAAACACAGCCGCCCTTATCGGTGTTATCTCGTTTTTAAACCTCAGCACATTTCTTTTTTCTTTCCCTACTTGCTCTTCGTAAAAAGCACTCTCCAACAACGCGTAAATTATCCGGTCTATCCCATAAGAGGGTTCAATCACATGCGGTATTATCTTTGTCTTTACTTTTACCTTATCTTTATCTGCTTCACCTTGAACTTGAGGTTGAAGATGCACAATCATATCTGTATTCGAATGCGAGGCATGTGCCGAAAGGTCATAATCCCCTCTATCCGCCATACCTGCAATCTCTACCCATCCATATCTCTCGCTAAAGAACTCCGCATCCCAGCAATCCCTTGCATAATGCGCCATCTCTTCCCGGTGATGCTGTCTAAATCGAAGTTTATCCATGGGAATGCCTATTGCATCCAAAAATTCCTCCACCTTCGCTATGTGATAGCCCAGATACTCATTTGCGATTATCCCTGTTCTAACTGCATCTCCTATGGTCTTTTCCTTTTCCTTTTCTCCTTCTCCTCCCTCTTCTCTTGGAATTAACCTTAGCTTTTTATCCTTTACCTCACCAAACCTCGGGTGATTGTTTTTCTCCCTCGAGCCTACAAAAACCTCTGCCTCCGCTAGCGTGAACTCACGCAGCCGAATAAGGCTCTTCCTTGGTGAAATCTCGTTCCGGTATGCTTTCCCTATTTGTATTATGCCAAAAGGCAATTTATCTCGATTGAACCTCAGCAATCGTTGAAAATTGAGAAATATGCCCTGCGCTGTTTCAGGTCGCAGATAACCTTCACTCTTCTTTTGCGCCCTCCCTTCTATTTCCCCTTTAGGCACGCCTATTCTCGTCTGGAACATCAGGTTAAACTCACCTGCTTCCTCAAGCTCTCCGCCACATTCCGGGCAGGGCTCACTTACATCTACACCTTCATCCACACGAAAAAAGCTCTTGCAGTGCTTGCACACCACTGCTCTGTCTGTAAAACTTCCTAAGTGCCCTGATGCTTCAAATACTCTCCTCGGCCCTATATTCGTCGTTTCTATCTCATAAAACCCCTCTCGCGAATAGAAGTCCCTCCATACCTCCTCCACCTTCCTCTTCAGCAACGCACCTAAAGGACCGTAGTCATAAAAACCCGATGCACCCCCGTATATCTCGAAAGCCGACCACAAGAACCCCCTTCTACGAGCAAGTTCTGCTATTTTATCTTTCCCCGCTTCTTTACCTTTACTTACACTCGCCATTTCTCATTTTTCACTTTGCATTAGCTGCTTACTCTATCATCGTCTCCTTCTTTAGCTTCTCCCACTGCTTGTTTCCATCTCTGAGCTCTGCACTTCCTAACAGCGCTAATTCTATCGCTTTAGCTATATGCTCCCTTTGCCTGTCCGTTAAATAACCCAGGGATTCTCTATAAGAATCATCAAAATATCTAAGCCCATTCACAAGATGCTCATGCATCGCTTTAAACCGCTCAGGCGCTTTGATATACTCAGCCTCACTGAGTGTATTCTTCGCAACATCCCTACACTTCTTCATCTCATTTTCATATTTGCTCTCGCCGATTTTCTCCCCGAAGAAGTCATGCATGACCTCTATGCCGTCTATAACCGATGTTATTTCCTCAAGTAGGTCTGAGCAAGTCATCAAATAAAATTTCTCATCCTCATTCATGTCAAACCGCGTTCTTCGCTGTTTAAAAATCGCCTCTAAAAAGGTCATTTTTATCCACCTACATCAAAACCTTCAGGAGATCCCTATCCATGAGTATGCCATTCAATTTACCTCTTGTGGAGATAACAGGAAGCTGATCGAACTTGTTTTTGCTCAGCTTCTCCGCACATTCACTCACCTCACAATTACGAGTCGCTGTAACCACCTCCTTTACCATTACCTCCCTCACAAGCTTATCCGGCAATTTTATCTTCGAGACACCGTAGTACAGTTTCATCGTATCTCTCATTCCCTCCCATGTCCATTCGTCTTCATCAGAGCCCAAGGATAGGTCTGAACGTTCTGTTTTATCCTCTATCACCGCAGCATTTATCAAATCCCGATCTGTTATTAGTCCTACCAGTTCGAGTTCCAAATTCAGAATTGGCGCTGCTTTTACCCTTCCAAGCTCCATTATTCGACCTGCAACTGATAAAGGCACCCCATCCCATATTGCTATAATCTTCTCCCCCATATAATCACCTATGGGCTCTTTATAGCCCCTCTCCACTATTTTCCTGACGATATCCGCGACTGTTATTATCCCAACAAGCTTCTCTCTCTCCACCACGGGCAAACGGCGAATTCTATGTGAGAGAATAATCCTCGCCGCCTCTGCAACGGTAGCTTCAGGAGAGATTATGAGGGGGTCTCGGGTCATCAACAACGCTATTTGTGCCTCATTGGGATTCCTTAGCAAATCTTGTCTCGTAACTATGCCCACTACTTTTCCTTCTTTAACAACTGGAACTCCTGAGATGTATTTTTCTTTGCATAGTTCCATTATCTCCTCTCGCGTCCCCGGCACTGTCACGTATGCGACATCCTTCACCATAATATCACTTACTTTTATTTGCTCGCTTCGTTTCTCCTTATTTCGTTTCATATCTCCCTATTCTGTTTCCATTATTTTGTACACGCCATCATGTAGCCTTACCTTATCTTTCACTTTCAACCCTATTGACTGCCCCACCGTAGCAAGTTCAACTTTTTCATTCTCTATCTCTATTGATTCTATAACCTGTTCGAACGACGTTGTTGCTCCTTCTATCCTTATTTCGTCTCCCACCTTCACATCATCACTCAGCTCTACCACTGCAACGCCTATCTTCGGGAAATAATGCGTAATTCTCCCTATCAACTCCTTTTCAGCCATTTTATATTTCCTCTTCTCTTTTTATTTCCACGCCATACCATACCTTCTCATTTTATATCTATTTTGTATTTCCCTTCATAATGTAAAAAGGATATCTCCTTTCCCGGCTCAATTCTCCCTTTCCCTTTCAACTCCACCGGTATTTCTATTTCAATCGTTGAATAATCCTCCAGGTCCATAATCTGCGCTGTGTCACCCGAAAGAGAAAGCACTTGACCACTCTTTCGCTCTATCACAGGCACGTAGAACTTCGCAGTAACAGGCTGAATTGCCGTTCTTTTTTGCGAATCAAATACACCAATCCCTTCTATCCTCGCTTTCGCCGCTCCATGTTTTCCCGGCTTTGAAGTCGTTATACTTATTATTACGCAGGGCTCCTCATCTATAACAACGTATCTCCCCTCCTTTAATGTCCTTACTTTCGTTACCTCCTTCATATTTCATTTCACTCTCTCGCTTTTTCTTCTTGTTCTCTTAAAGTTGATTCCACTTTTTTATTTATACTCCTTTCTAATAGCTTAGACGACTTCTATGAGGAAACAGTATATATGCAAAGAGTATAGATATGATAAAAAGAATGATAAAATGCTTACCAAAAGCTTACGGCTTACTTCTTATACCTCTTCTTCTTTCTTCTCTTCTTCAACTTGTGCTTCCGCATCTTTGCCAGCTTTCTCTTTTTTCCGCGGGGAATTTGAAATCACCACCTCTTTATTTCTTTTTGTTTTATTTAGTTTCATTTTGACACCTAAATATAAATATATTATGGTAAAATGGATGAGGAAGATGTAGGAAAGGGGGACGAGATGGGGAGGATAGAGAGAGCACCAAGTTGGATACTGGAATACAAGGAAAGGATAGAAAAAGGAGCAATAACGGCAGAGGATATCTTGGAAGCAGAGAACAAGATAAGAGAAGTGCCAATTAAGATAACAACAGTGTTAAGGGCGATAAACATAATGGGCTATCCAGTTACCGAGTTGCGAAAAGGAAAAAAGATAGAAGCAGAGGTG
>JAGXOR010000029.1:0-8142 GCA_023659785.1 Methanomicrobia archaeon LH_S13 | reverse complement strand
AGGTTGGCTGCAGAAATACCGAGACGGGATAGAAAAAGGAACGGTAACTGTGGAAGATATTAGGGGAGCAGAGAACAGGATAAGGGCAATGCCAATAAAGATATCAACGGTGACGAGAGCGATAAACACAATGGGCTATCCAGTTACCGAGTTACGAAAAGGAAAAAAGATAGAAGCAGAGGTGAAAGAGACGAAACTCGTTGAAAAAAAGGAGGTGCCCGGAAGAGGACCAGGTTGGCTGCAGAAATACCGAGACGGGATAGAAAAAGGAACGGTAACTGTGGAAGATATTAGGGAAGCAGAGAACAGGATAAGAGCGGAACCAATAAAGATATCAACGGTGAGGAGAGCGATAAACACAATGGGCTATCCAATTGCAGGTTTACGAAGAGGAACAAAAGACGAAGAGAGAAAAAAGGAAATAAGGGAAAAAACAGTGGGCGTGGCAGAAGAGGTTGCTTATTCTTCCAGCGTCGAGGAAATATCAAAAGCTACGGAGAAAAGATTTATGGCTACCAAGAGGAGCTGGGAGGAATATTTGGACAAATCCTTGCAGAATGACTATTTTATGAATCTACTCCTTGTGCTAGCAAAACTCCTTGAGCATGGGAAAACACTTGCACCAGCGAAAAAATAAAATGAAGATACTGGTAGCAGAGTATGCAGTAGGAGGGGGAGAGAAGAGTGCGTCCATATTGAGAGAGGGAGAAGCGATACTGGAAACGCTAAAAGTGAGCTTTGAGAGAACAGGAAATGAAGTTGTCTATCCGGTGGCAGAGGATGATTTCGAAGTAGCAGTGGATGAGCTTTCAAAGAGAAGCGATGCTGGCATCGTTATTGCACCTGATGAGAAGCTATGCAGACTTACTGAGTGCATAGAATCGAATACCGTTAATTTGGGCTGCCCTTCTGAGTGCGTAAAAATATGTGCTGATAAAATGCGGACAACAAAAATTTTGGCTGACAGAGAAATACCCGTGCCGAGGATTGTACCTGATGATGAGATGAAAAAGAGTGCGACGCAAAAAAGCATATATGTGAAGAAGCCGAGATATGGATGCGCATCAGAAAACGTTTTTATACTGAATGGAAAAGAAACTCACGAGGGTGTCTTTTCTTACTCTCAGGACAATCATGATTACATCATAACGGAATTTATAAAAGGAGAGGCTATAAGCAGTAGCGTAGTAGTTGGTAGTTCTTCTGTGTTACCGCTGACGATAAACAAGCAATTTGTTAGAATGAGGGGAGAAAGGTTAAGATATGAAGGGGGATTAGTCCCCTATTTTGTAGGGTGGGATGTTGAGAAGGAGATAATGAGCACGAGTAAGAAGATCGTAACCATGCTTCACTGCAAAGGATACGTGGGGATAGATTTCGTATTAGGAGACGATGGCACGGCATATGTTGTGGACGTGAATCCCAGACCTACAACGTCCATAGTAGGAATAGCAAAGGTATTAAATTATGAAGTGGCGGATTTGATATTGAGAGCGAAATTTGGAACTTTGCCACCGGAAGGGGATGTGAGTGTGAGGATAGAAGGGAGTTTTGTTTTTAAACTTTCTTAGAAAGAAACTTTTATTAAATAAAAAAAAGAAAGGTCGAGATGAATAAGAGTAAAAGAAAAAGAAGAAAAATTGAGAGAATAACAGAGGATACGTTGAATTTTATCTTGGAAGTGAGCAAATCTAATCATCCAAGGGAATACATTGGCATGCTGTCTGCCGATGCGGATGTCATAACCGATGTTATTTTCCTCCCCGGCACCCTTACATCCGATGAAAATGCGATTATACGATTGGATATGATGCCATTGGGTCTTGGCTATGTCGGGTCGGTTCATAGTCACCCACATCCCGCAGCTATGAGGCCATCAGAACAGGATTTGTTGATGTTTTCCAAGACGGGGAAGTGTCACATCATCACTTTTTATCCTTATGCGGAGGATAGTTGGAGATGTTATAATTCAAAAGGGGAAGAGAGAGAGTTAGAGATAGTGAAGCAGGATTTAGAGGAGTAGAAGTAGGAGAGAGGGATTCATGGTAAGGGTTTTAGCAACAGGAACATTTGAAATACTCCATCCGGGGCATTTGCTCTATCTGGAAGAAGCGAAGAAGCTGGGTGATGAACTTTTTGTCGTGGTTGCGAGGGATGTAAATGTGAAAAGGAGAAAGAGAACGCCAATTATACCAGAAGAGCAGAGATTGAAGATGGTTTCTGCTTTGAAAGTTGTGGACAAAGCGATGTTGGGTAGCGAAAAAGATATTTATGAACCTTTATATAGTATAAAACCTGATATAATAGCAACAGGTTATGACCAGGAGTTCGATGAGGGAGAGTTGGAGCAGGAGCTCAGGAAGAGAGGATTCAACTCGCGAGTCGTTCGTATAAAGAAGCATAATTTAAATGCTTTTTGTAAAGCAGAGGAGATAATAAGACATACATTGTAATTGATGGAGAGATAAAAATGGAAGAAGAGCGTGGATTGACTCGAATAGGAGTATCGTTGCCCTCGAATCTGTTGAATAAGTTTGACGGAATAATAGGAGGGAGGGGGTATTCATCGAGGTCAGAAGGGATAAGAGATGCGATTAGAGCCTATATAGTGGAATACGAATGGATGGAGCGCGAGACAGGAGAGGAGATAGGAACTATAACCTATCTCTATGACCACAGCCAAAGGGGATTAGGTGACAAGCTAACAGATGTTCAGCACCATTTTCTGGATATGATAAGGACATCATCGCATATTCATCTCAATGAGCAGGATTGCTTTGAGTTAGTGGTGATGAAAGGCGAGGGGAAGAAGATAAAGGAGTTAGCAGAAAGTATAATGAGCTTGAGGGGTGTAAAACACGTGAAGCTGACGACAACACATGGGGGTTATAGATAATGGAAATAATGGACCAGTTAAAGAAGGGAACGACCACTGTTGGTTTAATATGCGAAGACAATGTAATATTGGCGAGTGAGAAGCGTGCGACACTGGGTTCTTTTATCGCTTCTAAAACAGCGAAGAAGATATACCAGGTGGATGACCGAATGGGTATGACCTCAGCGGGGATAGTAGGAGATGCACAGACGTTAGTTCGGCTAATATCAGTGGAGGCAAGGCTATATAAAATAAGAAGGCAAGAGCCAATGACGGTAAAAGCGATGACAACGCTGTTATCCAATGTGCTGAGCGGTCAGAGATTCTTTCCGTATATTGTGCAACTCCTGGTAGGGGGCATAGACAGAAAAGGGGCACATATATTTTCGGTAGACCCTTTTGGGGGCAGTATTGACGAGAGAGAGATTGCAGCCACCGGCTCGGGCTCTCCTATTGCATACGGTGTGCTTGAGGACAGGTATTCAAAGGAAACATCGCTGGAAGAAGGAATAACACTTGCAATACAGGCATTGACTTCCGCAATGAAGAGAGACAGTGCCTCTGGAGAGGAGATAGAAGTGGTGATGATAACAGAGGGGAAGTATGAAGAAGTAGGTGAAGAAAAGATAAAAAAGATAAAAGCTTCTTTTAATTGAAATTTTTTTTTGCCCTTTTTGTTAGTGTTAATGTTAATGTTGATGTTGATGTTGATATTAATGTTAATGTTGAAGACAGAGAATAGAAATAAGGAGAGGAATAGTAGTAAGAGGTAGAACACCAGCCT
The DNA here is from genome assembly GCA_023659785.1 of Methanomicrobia archaeon LH_S13. Classification (GTDB taxonomy): domain Archaea; phylum Halobacteriota; class Syntropharchaeia; order Alkanophagales; family Methanospirareceae; genus JAGXOR01. The sequence goes on along the minus strand of JAGXOR010000029.1, from coordinate 4,483 downwards.
AAGCTAAAACTTGGATTGATTAATAGAAAGTTGAGAGAGAGATAGACAATGCCAGTAGAAGAAACGCTCTTGGAATTAAAGCGGAGAATAAAGGAATTATTACCGGATACCGTAGATATTACCGGGGTGGAATTTGAAGGTCCCGAGCTTGTGATATACACAGAGGACACGCAAAAATTCGCTGACGATGGTGCCATAGTTAGAACATTAGCGAAAGAGTTGAAGAAGAGGATTTCGGTTAGACCGAGCAGTAATATACTGATGGACCCGGAAAAAGCGTCTAAGGTAATTCATGACATTATACCTGAGGAAGGAGGGATAAAAGACATTTATTTTGATATGGACAAGGCACAGGTGATAATAGAGGCAGAAAAGCCGGGATTGGTGATTGGCACGCATGGAGCAACACTTAGAGAAGTTGCAACGGTGATAGGGTGGCGACCTGACGTTATCAGAGCACCGCCGATACAATCTGCAATAATAAAAAGCATAAGAAGGTATTTACGGGAGGAGAGTGAATTCAGGAAGAACTTTATGAAAAAAGTAGGGCGGAGGATATATAGGGATAAGCTAATAGAGGATGAGTGGGTACGTATAACTGCATTAGGAGGTTGCAGAGAAGTAGGAAGAAATTCATTTTTACTTTCTACACCGGAAACGAAGGTTTTAATAGATTGCGGAGTGAGCGTGGGCTCGGAGGCGATGCCCTATCTATACGTTCCTGAAGTGTCACCGATAAGTAATATAGATGCGGTAGTGATAACGCATGCACATCTTGATCACTCAGGGTTAGTTCCTCTTTTGTTATTATACGGGTACGATGGACCAATATATATGACACAGCCAACGAGAGATCTCATGGCTCTTCTTCTGCTTGACTATATAGAGATAGCAGTAAGAGAGGGAAAGAAGATACCATATAAATCATCCTTAATAAGAGATGCGATAAGACATATCATCCCTCTGAAATATGGGGACGTGACAGACATATCGCCTGATGTGAAGCTAACTTTTTACAATGCAGGGCACATCTTGGGCTCTTCTATTGCATATTTCCATATAGGAAATGGGCTCTATAACCTCGCATTCACCGGTGACATAAAGTATGAGCGAACTTTACTTTTCGAGCAGGCTTTCAATGATTTCCCAAGGGTTGATGCGTTGGTCATAGAGTCCACATACGGCGGAATGAATGACTTGCAACCGTCAAGACGCGAAGCGGAGAAGAATTTGAAGGAAGAGATAGAGAAAACGATAAAAAAGGGAGGTAAAGTAATAATACCTGCTTTTGCGGTTGGGAGGTCGCAGGAGGTAATGATAGCATTGGAAGGGATGCAGCTGGAAGTGCCTGTGTATTTAGACGGAATGATATGGGAGGCGACTTCAGTCCATACTGCATATCCGGAGTATCTCAACAGGAAGCTGAAGAATTCCATATTTCAGGGTGAAAATCCCTTCTTATCAGACATTTTTGTGCAGGTGGACGATGTAGAGAAAAGAAAGGCGGTAATAGAAGAGAAAGAGCCATTCATCGTACTTGCTACCGCAGGCATGTTAAACGGAGGTCCGGTTTTAGAATACATGAAAGGACTTGCAGGAGAGGAAAAGAACAAGCTTATCTTTGTTGGATACCAGGCAGAAGGGTCGCTTGGAAGAAGGATACAGAGGGGCTGGAATGAGATACAGCTTTCAAATGAGGGTAAAATAAGGAATATAAAAATAAACATGGAAACAGAGACAATAGATGGGTTTTCCGGACATTCAGACCGCAATCAATTGCTTGAGTTCGTAAAGGGGATACGGCCACTACCGTCAAAGGTGATGTGCATGCATGGCGAGGCAACCAAATGTATGGCATTGGCAAGCGCGATACACAAGAAATTCAATATAGAGACGGTAGCACCGATGAATTTGGAGACATTGAGATTGGTCTAAAAATGCAACAAACGGCAAACTGCAAAATTTGTGTAAATCCGTGTCTTAAATAGAAGGGAGTTATAGTTTAGATACAATAAAAAAGCTAAAAGCTTATACAAAAGGGGGAGGGGAGAGAAGGAAATGACAAGCATAAGGGATAGAATGGGGCAGATGAGCATAGGGAAGAGGATTAGGATGGAAAGGATAGTGGACCGGAAGAGCGGGAGGAGTGTTATTGTCCCTATGGACCATGGCGTGACTTCAGGTCCCATACGCGGGTTGATGGACATGCAGAGTGCGGTAAATGCGGTAGCAGAAGGAGGAGCAAATGCAGTACTCTTGCATAAGGGCATTGTAATAGCGGGGTATCGAGGTTATGGCAAGGATATAGGGTTAATAATTCACTTATCTGCAAGCACGTCGTTAGGACCTGACCCATTAAACAAAGTCACAGTGGCAACGGTGGAGGAAGCAATGCGGTTAGGAGCTGATGCGGTGTCAATACACGTAAATGTGGGTGCGGAGCACGAGGCGGATATGCTTGCAGAGTTGGGAGAGACGGCAATGGTGTGTGAGGAGTGGGGCATGCCTTTTTTGGCGATGATGTATCCTCGTGGTGAGAAAGTGAAGAGTGAACATGACGTAGAGATGGTAAAGCACGTGGCTCGTATAGGTGCGGAACTTGGTGCTGATGTCGTAAAAACAAATTATACTGGTGACCCGGAAACCTTCAAGGAAGTTGTACAGGGTTGCCCGGTGCCTGTGATAATAGCAGGAGGTCCAAAGGCGAATACCGATGCAGAAGTGCTGAAGATGGTAGAAGATGCAGTTTCGGCTGGTGCCGCGGGTGTGTCAATAGGCAGAAATGTGTTTCAGTATGAGAACCCAGCAGATATGACCATAACGATAAGCAAGATAGTACACGAGGGCATTTCGGGGGAAGAGGCGATAAAAAGGTTGAAAGCAGGGGATGTAGGTAAAAGGGAATGAGTTTTTTTCCGAAATGAAAGAAAAGCAGAAGGAGATATGGATAAAAGCTGATGATGAAGTGGGCACGTGGGAAGAAAAGAAGTCACGGATTACCGCTGGTTTGGAATCCGGAGTGGACGGTGTGCTCGTGGAAGAAAAGGACGTAGGAAAGGTAAAGGAGTTAGGTCGCATAAAAATAGCTGCGTTTGCATCAGAGGAGTCGAGAGAAAAAGGGGAAGCAGATGTTGCTGTTTATGGAAGAGGAAGTGAAGGAGATGGAACAAAACCGATACCGGCGGAAATAAGTGAATCGGGAGTTTTAGGTGCGTTGAAAAGGACTCTTGGCAGTAAAACTAATGCAGGATATGTGGAGATAATAGGAAAGAAGTATGAGCGATTTGTGGTGGATATTGCAGATTACTGTAATTACGTGATTGTGATAGGAAAGGATTGGAAGATAATCCCGCTGGAGAATATAATTGCGGAACTGCAAAAGAAGGAAGCGAAGGTGATAGAAGGAGTGCAGAGTGCGGGAGAGGCGAGGACGGCATTTAAAACGCTCGAATATGGTGCTGATGGTGTTCTCCTTGATACTGGTGATGTGTCCGAGATAAAAAGAGCAGTAGAGATAAGGGTAGAGAGCGAAATGGGTAAAATTCCACTGTCCACGGCGAAGGTAACAAAGGTGAAGGAACTCGAGATGGGCGAGAGGGTATGCGTGGACACCTGCTCATTGATGACTTTAGGAGAGGGTATGCTGGTGGGTTCGCAGTCTTTTGCGTTGTTTTTAGTGCATTCGGAATCTGAGGAGAGCCCTTACGTTGCAGCGAGACCTTTCAGGGTGAATGCGGGTGGCGTGTATGCCTATGTGTTGGTGGGGGAGAAGACGAGATATTTGTCGGAGTTGAAGTCTGGAGATGACGTGTTGATTGTAAATGCCGAAGGAAATGCAAGAAAAGCAGTGGTAGGCAGGGTGAAGATAGAGAAGCGACCGCTTATGCTCGTAGAAGCAGAAGTGGAAATAGGTGGCGGGGAGAAGAGGGAGTGCAGTATTATTCTTCAGAATGCAGAAACGATAAAGTTGGTGGGTAAGGATAAGGATAAGGATAAGGATAAAGATAAAGATAAAAAGAAACCGATTTCAGTGGTTGATTTGAAGGAGGGGGATGAGGTTCAGGTTCATGTAACGGAGGCAGCACGGCATTTTGGAATTGCGGTGGAGGAAGCGGTGATAGAGAAATAGGAGCGAGAAATCCCAATTTCTAATTCTCCTTATCTGAACATCTTTCATTGGGGCTTGGCTTCGCCCAAATCGAAGGAGTTTAGCGAGTTACATGACAATTTACCCTTGTCCCAAAATTTCTATCTCAAAATCAATATTGAACATAGAAAATAAAAACCGAAGGGGTAATTTTCCCCTCAAGTGAACTACCCCCAGCTATCGCAAGGGGCTTCCTACCTCAACGATAGAACTTGAGGAAATTGGTATCAACTCCCGTAGCGGTTCCACCTCAGAAGGTACAAAGGGCAGTCCCTGCCCCGCCATACCTCGCTCCAGTATATTCAGCGAGGCGTTATAATCCCTATCCAGTTCTGT